>NZ_JBANBA010000100.1:0-35173 GCF_059803475.1 Bradyrhizobium sp. UFLA05-89
CGAAGAGCTGGCCTGCAATCGAACAAAGAGCTGACCAACCACCTTGACACACCAACTCCCCATGTGAGCAATCCAGAGTCTTTCCGCGGCGAGAGTCTGGATTGCTTCGCTGCGCTCGCAGTGACGAAGTTGTGGGACACGCGGACTGGATTTTCGCTGCCATCGCTGGGCCCGTAGCACCGTCACTCCCGTCGCCGCACCATGTCCTCGATCACCGCCTGCACATGCGCGAGCCACGCGCTCCGTCGTTCATCCTCGGCGAGGTCGATCTGCATATAGTTCGACAGCGTGTAGAGATTGGCGCGGTAGAAATAGGTGAGCGACAGGATCGACAAATAGAGGTGGAAGCGGTCGCAGTCCGGCCTGAACTCGCCACGGCTGCTGCCGCTTTCGATCAGGCGACCCAGCATATCGAGTTGGGAGTTGGCAAAGCTTCGGCGGATGTTGTTCTTGACGTGACGTCCTTTGAACAGGTTCTCCGACGCCAGGATGCTGAGTAGCTCCGGGTGCTCCCAGTAGTAGTTCCAGTTGAACGCGACCAGCGCGGCGAGTGCCTCGCGCGGCCGCGACAAGTCGAGCTCGAGCGCTTCCTCGCGCGCGACGAGGTCGGCGTAGCAGTGCTCGATGACCTGATGGAACAGCTTCTCCTTGCTCTTGAAGTAGTAATAGAGCATGCGGTCGTTGCTCTTGGCTGCCTTGCTGATGCGGTCGACGCGTGCACCGCCATAGCCCTCGCGGGCGAACTCGGCGACCGCCGCGCGCAGCAGGGACTCGCGCGTCTGATCGGGCGTGCGTGTCCGCCGGCCGGGTTTCGCCGGCGTCCTGCGGCGGGCACCCGCCTTGACCCGCGAAGCCGGCTCGCGCCTGGACACATCAGTTTCATTCGCCATTGCGGACCCTCGGAATCACAACCGGCAGGATGAGGTCTGCCTGCTTTTTGGCAAGTCCCGCCGCTTTTTTGCCCGTTGACAATCCGGCAGGGCGGGTGTTCGTTATGTAGTAAGTACTACATACATTCACTGGTCCCGTCACGGAGGACGCATGCGGCTGTCAGGTGCAGTGAAACTGGTCGTACTTGGGTGGCTGGCAGCCGTATCGGGCGCGCCGGCCGCAGAGCTGCCTCCCATCAGGATCGGCGAGATATCGAGCTATTCGGCGCTGCCGATCGGAACGCGCGGTTACCGACAGGGCTGGGAGCTCGCCCGCGATCAGATCAACGGCAAGGGCGGCGCTCTCGGCCGCAAGCTCCAGATCATCGCCCGTGACGACGCCGGCAAGCCCGACGTTGCCATCACGCAGGCCGGGCAACTCGTCGACGCCGAGCAGGTCGAGCTTCTGACCGGGACGATCCTGTCTCATATCGGGCTCGCGGTGGCCGACTTTGCCAGACAGAAGCAGATGTTCTTTCTCGCCTCGCAGCCGCTAACCGACGCGCTGATCTGGGAGAAGGGCAATCGCTATACGTTCAGGCTGCGGCCGAGCACGTATACGCAGGCATCCATCCTGGCCCAGGAAGCCGCCAAGTTCCCGGCGCGGCGCTGGGCGACGATTGCACCAAATTACGAGTTCGGCCAGGCGGCCGTCGCGAGCTTCAAGCGCGAATTGAAGCGCCTGAGACCCGACGTCGAGTTCGTCTCCGAACAGTGGCCGCCGCTTGGCAAGATTGACGCCGGCGCCGTCGTGCAGGCGATGACCGCGGACAATCCGGAGGCGATCTTCAACGCGACATTCGGACCCGATCTCGCCAAGCTCGTACGCGAGGGGGCAACGCGCAGCGCCTTCGCCAACCGGCCGGTCGTGAGCCTTCTCACGGGCGAACCCGAGTATCTTGCACCGCTAAAGGACGAAGCACCGGCCGGATGGCTGGTCACCGGCTATCCCTGGAGCGAAATCAAGACCCCGGCGCATGACGCGTTCCTGAAAGCCTATCTCGACCGCTTCAAGGAACCGCCGAACATTGGCGCTCTCATCGGCTACATCAATACGCTGGTGCTGGCGCAGGCGATCGAGACCGCCGGCTCGACCAAGCCCGACGATTTGATCAAGGCCATGGAGCACCTCAAGCTCGATACGCCCGTCGGCCCGATTGCCTTCCGCGCGATCGATCATCAATCGACCATGGGGGTCTATATCGGCAAGCTCGCCGTGCGTGACGGCCAGGGCGTGATGGTCGACTGGCGCTATGTCGATGGCGCCGAGTACCAGCCGACCGATACCGAAGTGCTCGCCAAGCTGAAGAACTAGGGGCCGTCCCATGACCCTGCTCGCTCCGCGCAACATTTGGTACCCGCTCACCTGGTCGCGCAACGTGACGCGCAAGCTGTCGCGCCACCGCATTCTCGGCATGGACCTCGTGGTCTATCGAAGCGAGGCCGGCGACGTCGTTGCGCTCGACGATGCCTGTCCGCACCGATTGGCTCCGCTGTCGATGGGAAAGCTCAAGGGCGATGCCATCGAGTGCGGCTATCATGGCATGACCTTCGGTTCGGACGGCCGTTGCATCCGCATTCCCGGCCAGCCGGTGATTCCGCCGAATGCGCGCGTTCCGTCCTATCCGCTTCGGGAGAAGATGGGCCTGGTCTGGATCTGGCCCGGCGACCCCAGCCGGGCGGCCCCCTCGCTGATCTATGACCTGCCGCAGTTCGCCCAGCCCGGCTGGCACGCGGCGGAGGGCGACGCGCTACGGATCGGGACCAACTATCTCAACCTCGCCGACAACCTCTGCGACCCCGCCCATGTTAGCTTCGTGCACCTCTCGACACTCGGCAATTCCGCGAGCGAGGACATTCCGGTCGAACATACGTTCAGCGAGACCGGCGTGCTGGTTTGGCGCTGGATCCGGAATGCGCCACCGATTCCATTGTTTGCCAAGTACGGCAATTTCCGCGGACATGTCGATCGCTGGCACTACTATGATTACGTCGCGCCTTGCATCGCGGTGATCGATTTCGGCAGTGCCGATGCCGGCGCGATCGCCAATCCCGAGGACCGCGGCAAGGGATTGCGGATCTTCGCCTGCCATTTCATTACGCCCGTCGATGACAGGATCTGCATCGACCACTGGCTGCACGTCCGCAACTTCGCGCCTGACGATACCGACGTCGATCAGCGCCTACACGCGGATTTCCGGATCGCCTTCAATGAGGACAAGGAAATCCTGGAGCGCATCGAGGAGGTCGCGCAGGCGCGGCCCAACGCCAAGCCCATCCGTCTCGCCATCGACGCCGCTCCTCAACGCATGCGCCGTATCGTCGAGCGGATGGTGGCAGGTGAAGCAGAAACCCGCGCATCGGCGTAAGCGGAAAGCAGCGCAAGCGGGCCGGGAGCGATCCCGGCCTTTTTTCTTTCCTGCGAGCGCACCCTGCAACCACATCGTCATTGCGAGCGAAGCGAAGCAATCCAGGGTCTTTCCGCGGCAGTCTGGATTGCTTCGTCGCTTTGCTCCTCGCAACGACGGAGGATGGGGTGCAAGCGAACGCTACTCCGCCGCGTCGGCGGCTTCCAGCGTCGGGTAATCCGTGTAGCCCTTGGCGCCGCCGCCATAGAACGTGTTCTTGTCCCAGTCGTTGAGCGGCGCGTTTTTCTTCAACCGCTCGACGAGGTCGGGGTTGGAGATGAACGGCTTGCCGAACGCAATGAGGTCGGCAGCGCCGGTTTCGAGCACCTTCGTCGCCAGCTCGAAATCATAACCGTTGTTGGCGATGTAGGTGCCGGAGAAGCGCTTGCGCAGGTCCAAATAGTCGAACGGCGCGAAGTCGCGCGGGCCGCCGGTCGCGCCTTCGACGACGTGCAGATAGACGAGCTTGAGCGCATTGAGCCCGTCGACGATGTGGTCGAACAGCGCCTGCGGATTCGAATCGGAGATGTCGTTCGCCGGCGTCACCGGCGAGATGCGGATGCCGGTACGATCGGCGCCCGCTTCGGCGGCGACGGCTTTCGAGACCTCCAGCATCAGCTTCGCGCGGTTCTCGATCGAGCCGCCGTAAGCGTCGGTTCGCTTGTTGGCGCCGTCTTTCGCGAACTGGTCGAGCAGATAGCCATTGGCGCCATGGATCTCGACGCCGTCGAAGCCGGCCTCCAGCGCATTCTTCGTGGCGCGCTTGAAATCGTCGATGATCCCTGGAATTTCGGCGAGCTCGAGTGCGCGCGGCTCGGAAACGTCGGCGAAGGTGCCGTTGACGAAGGTCTTGCCCTTTGCGCGGATCGCGCTTGGCGCGACCGGCGCGCCGCCATTCGCCTGCAGCGCGGTGTGCGAGATGCGCCCGACATGCCAGAGCTGGATGAAGATGCGCCCGCCGCGCTCATGCACGCGATCGGTCACCTTGCGCCAGCCGGCGACCTGGTCTTTCGAGTAGATGCCGGGCGTGTCCTGATAACCCTGGCCCTGCTGGGAGATCTGGCTTGCTTCGGTGACGAGGAGCCCGGCGGAGGCGCGCTGACCGTAGTAGTCGGCCGCAAGCAGGCTCGGCACGAAAGTCCCGGGCGCTGCGCGATTGCGCGTCAGGGGCGCCATCACGAAGCGGTTGGCCAGCGAGATCGGGCCAAGCTTATAGGGCTCAAACAATTTGGTCGGATGGCTCATGGGAATGTTTTCCAGCAGTGGACGGGTGGGTGAACACTTGTGCATCGCCACACCCCGTGCAAGGGCGGAGCCATTCCGAAAGCGCAGGCGAGCTGCGCGAAGGGTCGGTGAAGATGCCTAAAGAGATGAGTTTTTCTGCAAATTCGTCCGCGGCAGCGGAGTTGATCTCCGTGCCGCGGAAAAAATGGATCGCAAATCTCAGGTCATGCCGAGGAAATCGCGCTTGCCGATCTCGACACCATTGTGGCGCAAAATCCCGTGCGCGGTCGCGGCATGGAAATAGAAGTTCGGCAGCGAGACCGAGCTGAAAAATTGCTGCCCCTTGAGCGTCACGGTGCGGTCGGGACCGGCAGGGAAGGTCACTTCCTTGGCATCGGCGCCTTCGAACTGCTCGGGCTTGAACGCCTTCACGAAGTCGATCGTCCTGGCCAGCCGCTGTTTCAATTCTGCGAACGTCGTCTCGGTGTCCGGCATCGACGGCACCTCTGTGTGCGTGAGCCGCGCGCAGCCCTTGGCCGCGAAGTCGCTGACGAGCTGGATCTGCTTGCCGAACGGCAGCATGTCCGGAAAAAGCCGCGATCCGATCAGCACGCCGGGCTCGATCTTTTTCGCCGCGCAATGGGCCTCCGCCTTGGCGAGCAGGCCCGTGAGGCTGTTCAGCATCTGCAGATAGGCTGGGACGACGGCGTCATAAAAGGACATGTGATGCTCTCTTCTCGTTGGGACGTCAGGAAGTATCCTGGTCCCAAGAGATGGGAGCATCGCAGCAGAATACAATCGCCGAATCCCCAACTGCAGGCCAAAAATTCTACCGCATAGACTTGCGATGCATTCGTGCGGCTCTCTCCAGCCGTCATCGCCCGGCTTGACCAATGGCCAACCTGTCAGCGATGTGTCCGAACAGGTGTCAGCCATGTCCCCGGACTAAACATTTGCGGGGCATGACTGCGAGTAGAGTCCTACCGCACCACGCCCGCCGGCTGTGCCTGCGCGGTGCCACCGCGCATGCGCGCGAGCAACTCCGCCGTCGGCCAGGAATCCGCGGGCAGGCCGTACTTGATCTGCATCGCCTTGACGGCACTGCGGCTCTGCTGGCCCAGCACGCCGTCGACCTTGCCGACGTTGAAGCCGGCGCGCACCAGGAGCTGCTGCAATTCCTTCAGCTCGTTGAACGGCAGTTGCGCCACCGGCTGCCCCGGCTTGCGCATGGGAGCCGCGCCCGCGATGCGCGAGGCGAGGTAACCGGCGGTGGTCGAATAGATCAGCGAATTATTCCACTCGGTGTAGGCCGCGAAGTTCGGATAGGCCATGAAGGCCGGCCCGGTCCGCCCCATCGGCAGCAGCACGGAGGCGGCGAGATTGTCGTTCGGCAGCGGCCGGCCATCGGGATAGGTCACGCCCAGTTGCGCCCATTTCGAGCGCGGCTGCTGCACCGAGAGGTCAGTCTGCTCCCACGGCAAGCTTGCCGGCACCTTGATCTCTTCCAGCCACGGCTCGCCGCGCCGCCACTTCAACCCGTTGGCGATGTAGTTCGCGGTCGAGCCGATCACGTCCGGCCCGCTGCGGAGCAGATCGCGCCTTCCGTCGCCGTCATAGTCGACGGCGTAGTTGACGTAATGCGTCGGCAGAAACTGCGTCTGCCCGAGCTCGCCCGCCCAGGAGCCGATCATCTCGGAGGGCGTGAGATCGCCGCGGTCGATCACCTTGAGCGCCGCAATGGTCTCGCCCACGAACATCTCCGAGCGGCGGCAGTCATAGGCCAGCGACACCAGCGATTTCAGCGTCGGCAGATTGCCCATGTTGGCGCCGAAATCGCTCTCCAGTCCCCAGAACGCAGCGATCACCGCCGGCGGCACGCCGTATTCCTTTTCGGCCCGCGCGAACGCCGCAGCGTATTGCCTGATGTGCTGCTGGCCGTTCTGCATGCGATAGGTCGCGGCCATGCGGCCGGCGAATTCGGTAAAGAGCTGACCGAACACGCGCTGGCCGCGGTCGCGGTTGACGATGCCCTGGTCGTAGACGAGGTAAGGCGAGGCTTCCGCGATCGCGTGCTGCGACACGCCCGCGGCGATGGCCTGCTGTTTCACGTCGGCCAGGAAGCGGTCGAAGCTCGCACCATTGTGGCACGAGGCCGCGCGCGGCGAGGGCGCTACCGGCTTTGCCGCCGCTGGCTTTCCGGGGGGCGGCAACAACTGAGCGGAAGCGGTAGCGGAGAGTGCGAGCAGCGTGACGGCCGCGATCGCGAATCGGGTCTGGAGCATAGGGTTTCCGGCAGCGGGAAGGGCGAGAGGAATCTCTCGAAGTTTAGGTGAAGAGCCGGCCTCGCGCCACCCCGTTGCCGCTAGCCGAACAACCGCAACATCAGGGCTTTCCCGACGGGCAACGCCTTGATGCCGCGATAGGCGCGCACATATTCGCCGGCATAGAACGCCCGGACCGCGTGCACGCGCGTGTCCATGCCCTCTTCGAACCGCACGGCAAAGCCGTCCGTGGTCCGCCGCACCACGGTGGCGGCGATGGAACGGCCATAGATCTGGCATTCGATCGCGCTGCCGATCGCAGGTGGGGCGGGATCGATCAGTCGCGCGCCGGTGATCGAGATATCGGCAAGTCGGGCGAGGTGCGACGTGCCGCCCTGGCGCAACAGGATGGCCTCGTTGCGGACGAAGCGTTCGGCCTTGCGCTTGCGCGGCTGCTCGATGCAGACGAAGCAGACGACGGTGAGGATGAACGCGTTGTAGAGGCTCCAGGCCAGCGCGAGGCCGCCATAGGCAATGCTCTCGCCGCGCAAATGCAGGATGAAGGCATAGCCGATTGACGCGAGCGTGATCAGAAGCGCGGTGCCATAGAGCCGCAGCAGCGGCCATTCGACGAATTTCTTGTCGCGGTCGCCGCCTTTGGCAGTGACCTTGAACTTGTGCCCCTTGGGCCTCAGCAGGCCCGTGGTGACGGCCTTCAGCACCGCGGGCGCCGCCACGAGCTGCGACACATCCGTCATCATGGCAAGCGAACGGCCGTGCGACAGCCAGGCCATCGTCAGTCCATGCCAGACATAGAACGGAAGGAAGAAGTGCAAGAGTTCGGCGAGGTCCGCCTGCACCGCCTTGATTCCGAACAGCAGGAACAGCCAGGGCACGACCAGCCCGAACATCTTGGCGAAGTAGACTGTCGTCCAGCTCATGAAGGCATCGACCAGCGAGAGCCGGTCGATGAGCGTCAGCTTCGATGTCCGCGACAGCGGACTGCTGCGGCCGCGCACGATCTGCATGAAGCCGAGACACCAGCGGCCGCGCTGGGTGATGTATTCCTTCAGCCCTTCCGGCGCGAGCCCGATCGTCAGCCGCTCATTGAGATAGACGGTCTTGAGGCCGCGCTCCTTCAGGCGCAACGTAACGAGATAATCCTCCGTCACCGAGTCCGTCGGGAAACCGCCGATCTGAATCAGCCCGGCATAGCGGATCAGGGACGAGGTCCCGCAGCAGAAGGCGACGCCCCAGGCATCCTTGGCCGGCATCAGGATGTCGAAGAAGAAGCGCTGCTCGTCGGGCCACACGTCTGACGCGGCGAGGTTGGTCTGGATCGGATCGGGATTGATGAAATGCTGCGGCGTCTGCACCACGCCGACGGTTGCGTCCTCCATCAGGCTGATGGTCCGCGCGAGAAAGTCCGGTCGCGGCACGAAGTCCGCATCGAGGACGGCGATGAAGTCCGGCCGTTCCGGCAGAGCGCCGACATGCCTCAGCGCGTGGTTGATGTTGCCCGCCTTGGCATGGCGGTTGTCGGGACGCGTGAGATAGTGGCAGCCGAGTTCGCCCGCGAGGTGCCGTAGCCACAGCCGGCGTCCGTCGTCGAGCACCCAGACGCGGTAATTGCCGTACTCCATTCCGGTCGCGCCGATGATGGTGCGCTCGAGGATCGATCGCTCCTCGTTGTAGGTGCAGATGAAGACGTCGATCAGCGGCGCCTTCGGATCGGTGGCGCGGCTATCGACCTCGGTGGTGCGCCAGGTGGTGCGGCTGAGGAACAGAAGCGACAATGCGACCGCGACCAGCGAGGCCGCTTCGGCCAGCATGAAGGGATAGCCGAAGAAAAAATCCGCGGTCAGCCCGGGTGGAGGCAGGGTCTTGGTGACGCGCCAGTAGAAGTAGCGCAGCAGGAGGACGAATGACACGCCGGTCAAAAGCGAGCGCGCCAGCGTGTTGTCACGCCTGAGAAGTGGCACCATCGCCATGAAGGCGCCGAGCGCGAGAAAGCCGGGCGCCAGTGCCGCCATCATGGCGTGGTCTCGTTCCGGCCAAAGACGACCCGCCCGGTCCGGCCGACCGTGCAGTCGCGGGCGGCCGCATCGGCCGGGGCCACCGTCACCCGATAGGGCTCCTTGTTCAGCGCATCGGGATTGATGGCGAGATTGGCGGGCGCACCGGCCGAGCCGGTCAGGTTGACAACGGTGCCGGAGATCGGCTCGCCGCCGTCATTCGGCTCGAAGGTGGCGTGGTCGCCAAGCTGCAGGCGGTTATAGACGCTCTCGGTGACGTTGGCGGTGATGACGGCGCCGCTGCAATCGAGCACCTTGAGTAACGGCTGGCCCGCCTGCACATCCTCGCCCGGCGAGGTCATCATCTCCCAGACGCGGCCTGTGACCGGCGTCTTGATGTTGGCCTCGGAGAGATCGGTGAAGCGGATCTCCTCCGTGATGATCTCGTTCGCAAGCCAGGCGACCTCCGTATCGATACGCATCAGATCGGCTTCCAGGTCCTTGGCACGCTGGCGCATCTCCTCCTCGCGCTGCACCGAGCTCGGCCGGTCGTTGTAGCTGTCGCCGAGGAACGAGCCGCTTTGCGCCGCGGTCAGCTCGACCTTGGCCGCATCCAGCCGCTTGCGCGCACCGAGCTCGGTCTGTTGCGCCACCGAGAGCTCGCGCGTCAGCCGGGCGAGCTCGACCGTGGAGATGTTGCCGGATTTCGACAATGACGAGGCGCGATCCACCGCTGCGCTCGCTTCCTCGCGCCGCGCCGCTGCTGCCTCGATCGAGGTCTGGATCTCGGCGATGCGTGCCTCGAGCTGCAGGACGCGTCCATTCTTGAACTGCTCGGCCTGCCGCGCGAGGTCCTGCTGTGCTGCATGTGCCGTGGCCAGCTTGGCCGCAAGCGACGGCCGCTCGTTTTCCAGGCGCGATTTCTGCCGCCGGAGGTCATCGAGTCGCGTACGATCACCGCGCGGGTTGACCACGCGCAGCACGACCGCGCCGGCATCAAGCCGAGCCCGATCCTTGATGGGATCGGAGGCTGCGATGATGCGCCCACCGATCGGCGCACGCAGGGTGACGAGGCGGGAGTTCAGCACGGCTTCGACGCTGGAGTTCTGCAGCATGGCGCGTAGCGGCAGCCAGCCGAACACCGCAATCACGGCAAGGCCTGCTGCGATCTTCAAGCCCCGCCACAAATACCGCCAGTGCGACGCCGGCTCCGCGCCCTCCATCCGGACGGCCGGTTCCTGCGGATGTTCCTCATCGGCAAACAGGCGTTCCTGCAGCGTCTGCTGCAAGCTCCTGGCATCCGAACTCCTTGCATCCGAATTCCTGGCTTCGGAGGCACCTTCTGCCTCGCGCGCGGAGGGCGGAGATGTATCGCTTGCGGAAATCGCTCGAGATCGGTCCATCATAGGCAGTCACCTTGCTGACTGGTGGCAATGGAACCGAGTAATGCCCAGGCAGGCCTGGGGTGCCCGGTTGTCCTCGATTAAGCGGCGGCTGCCTTTCCAACGGGTAAACTTCGGCGTGGGCTTTGGTGCAAATGCGCGGTAAGGTTTACGGGTGCCGAATTTGACCTTGCCTGCACCCGCCGCGGCCCTCCGACGCAGCGGCCTATCTTGCGGCACGACGGCGCATCCATACTTCCATTGCGCCGGCTGACGGCTTGCCCATGGCCGGCTGACGGAGACGACCATGAACTATCTTCGCACGGCAATTCTCCTCGCAGGCCTGACCGCCCTGTTCATGGGCGTCGGCTATCTCATCGGCGGCGCCGCAGGTGCCCTGATCGCGCTGGTGATCGCGGCGGCCACCAATCTCTTCGCCTACTGGAACTCCGACCGCATGGTGCTCTCGATGTACGGTGCCCACGAGGTCGACCGCGCCAGCGCGCCGGAACTGGTCGGGCTCGTCGCCGAGCTTGCTGGCCGTGCGGGCCTACCGATGCCGCGCGTGTTCGTGATGGACGAGGCGCAGCCCAACGCGTTTGCCACCGGTCGCAATCCGCAGAATGCCGCGGTTGCCGTCACCGCCGGCTTGATGCATCAGCTCAGCCGCGAGGAGCTCGCCGGCGTGATCGCGCATGAGCTTGCGCACGTCAAAAACCACGACACGCTGCTCATGACCATCACCGCAACGGTTGCGGGCGCGATCTCGATGCTGGCGCAGTTCGGCATGTTCTTCGGCGGCCACCGCAACAACAATTCCGGTCCCGGCATCGTCGCCTCGATCCTGATGATGATCCTCGCGCCGCTCGCTGCAATGCTGGTACAGATGGCGATCAGCCGCACCCGCGAATATGCCGCCGACGATCTCGGCGGACGCATCGTCGGCCAGCCGATGTGGCTCGCATCCGCGCTGGTCAAGATCGAGAATGCCGCGCATCAGGTGCCCAATCTCGACGCCGAGCGCAATCCCGCGACGGCGCACATGTTCATCATCAACCCGCTGTCGGGGCACGGCGTCGACAGTCTCTTTGCTACCCATCCCTCGACCCAGAACCGCATCGACGCGCTCCAGCAGCTCGCGGCCGAGCTCGGCGCGAACGGGGCGCCATCGCTCGGTGCCAACGAAAACTATGTGCCGCAAAGTCCATGGGGGCGCTCGTCCTCGCGCGGACCATGGGGATGAGCCGACACCAATTGGTCCAGCCGTCGCAGCTGTGCCGTGATGGCGCCACAATTGATGCGCGAAACCGGCCCATTCAACGTCGCATTGCTGACGGTGATCGAATTCAGCGTCAGGAGGCGCTTTGCGAGCCTTCTTGTCCAAAAGGACTCTTGCGCTTCGGCTCGCATTGATTCACACCAATGCGACTCGCTTTTTTTGGCGAGTCGGCAGGCCGGATGGCTTGCCGAGCGAGAGAATTGTTTAAACGAAATTGCCGGAGGTGCGCATGTTGCACATGAACCGGGCCGTGCGGGACGAGGCAGCGTCGCACGAGGGTTTTCTGGTCAATGCGGAAGGCGCGCTCCTTCTGACGTCCTTCGCACTTGCTGCTATTGGCTGGTGTTGTCTGCTGGCAATGTGGCTGACGAGAGCGCTCTCGTGGGCGTCTGACTGGGCGACCTGAAGGCCAGCGCAACCCTGCGATTGTGGCCCGCTTTGTGAGCTGGCGCACATAAGATCGTCCCTGCCGGTGCTAACACCGGTGCAGACCTCAAGCGTCTGAAAGGGGATGCGTGGCCGGCCTGTTGCCGGCGACCGCCGGCGATGACCAGATTAACCGCACCATTGTTGATCGTGTCGGGCATTCTCGTCGGATTGTCGTTGCACACCGTCGTCAATTGCGGCGATGCCAACGAACCGGACGTCTGCTCGGCCGTGATCGGCTTCAGCCCGTTCCGCGGCTCGCTGATCGCCTTCGCCTATGAGGGGCGCGGGCGCATCGCGCTGCGGCACGGGGACGCCAAACGGGCGATCGCGGATTTCGACCTGGCAGTTCATCTCAACCCGAACCGTGCCACCATCTTCCGCGACCGCGGCCGGGCCCACCTGCAGAACGGCGAACTCGACCACGCGGTCGCCGACTACGATCAGGCGATTGCGCTCGATCCGAAGCTCGCCGCATCCTATTCCGAGCGGGGTCTAGTGCTTGCGGCCAAGGGCGATCTCCAGCGCGCGATGCTGAGCTACAACACCGCCCTCCGCCTTGCGCCCAATGATGCGGACGCGCGCCTCAATCGCGGCCTCACATTGCTCGCGAGCGGGCGAGCTCAGGAAGCCCGAGCCGATTTCGCAGCCGTCCTCGCGCTTCCGGAGCGCCCCGACGGTGCCGCCCATCAGCTCGCCCGCGCCAAGCTCGACGAGCTGGGCGAACCAAGGCCGACCCACATCTCCGCCCCGCTGCGGTGAGGCAGGGCAGTTACTTGGTCTTCTTCTTTGCTGATTTCTTCTTGGCCGCCGGCTTTTCCTTCGCCGGCTTCTTCTCCGCCGGCTGCTTCGTCTCGGCCGTCTGCGCGGCGGCTGCGCTGGCCGCGAGGCGCATCGACCTTGCGTAGCTGTCGGCGACGTTGTCGGCGGACATCTGGAGGCGCTTGGCCGCAGTGGTGGCCTGCTCCATGGTGCTCTTCGCGATCAGCTTGTAGCGCTCGCGGGCGTCCTTGCCCTTGGCCTTGGCCGCGAGGGTATTGAAGCGATCCCGCCGCTCCTTGGCGCGGGCCATCAGGCCCGTGTGGAGCTGTCTTGCCAGCTGCCGGATCACGACATCCAGGTCGGCGTCCGCCATGTCTTCTGTCCTCTTCGTAACGGTCACGATTGTTGCGCGCGACTATGCAGATGCCGCATCCGCTCGACAATGTGAAGGGGCGGGCAGATCGCTTGCACAACTTCGCGCGAGGGCGTGGATCGGCCCGGCGCTTCGGCGTAACATCGCCGCCGGGCACCACGCCCCCAATTAGCGAGCCGGAAGGAGGATCCCATGTATGCCGCCATCCGTCAGGCCAAGGCGAAAAGCGGGAGCGCGGAGGAGCTGGCGCGCCGCATCAAGGAAGGCGCCGTTCCGATCATCAGCGATGTCGACGGCTTCCGCGCCTATTACGTGGTCTATGCCGGCGACGACACGGTGACCGCGATCTCCATCTTCGACAAGTTCGAGCAGGCGGAAGAGGCGAACCGGCGCGCAATCGCCTGGATCGAGAAGGATCTGGGCCCGCTGCTCGCAGGCCACGCCAGCGCTGCGGCCGGGCCGGTGATCGTGCACACGCTGGCGTAGGAGTTGGGACCGGTCGGGAAGGGGCCGCGCTCAGGCCGCACTCTCAACTGTCATCGCCCGGCTTGACCGGGCGATCCAGTATGCCGAGACGGCTGTGATTGAACCGAGAGGCCGCGGCGTACTGGATGCCCGCCTGCGCGGAGCATGACAGCGGTCGGCGTATGGCTTCCGCCAAACGCGCTCAGCCCCTCACAACTCCCGTGCATTCGAGAACGCGAAACTCGACACCCGCCTCGTCGTCTCATCCAGAATCAGCGTGCGCGTGATCGGCGGCTCGGCGCGCTGGGCGCAGTTTTCGCGCTCGCAGAGGCGGCAGTTGACGCCGATCGGCGTGCCCTCGGCCTTCTCCAGATCCATGCCGGCGGCGTAGACGAGGCGCGAGGCGTGGCGGATCTCGCAGCCGAGACCAATGGCAAAGCGCGGCTGCGGCAGAGGGTGGGGCGCCACGGGCCGGCGCACCATCTGCGCGATCGAGAAGTAGCGCGTGCCGTCGGGCAGCTCGATCACCTGCTTCAGAAGCCGGTCCGGCGTGTCGAAGGTCGAATGCACGTTCCACAGGGGGCACGTGCCGCCGAACTTCGAGAATGGGAAGGTGCCGGAGGAGAAGCGTTTTGAGACGTTGCCGGCATTATCGACGCGGAGCAGGAAGAAGGGGATGCCGCGTGCGTTCGGCCTCTGCAACGTTGTCAGGCGATGGCAGACCTGCTCGAAGCCGGAATTGAAGCGCTGCGCCAGCACGTGGATGTCGTAGTTCAGCGCATCGGCTGCCGCGAGGAACGGCTGGTAGGGCATCATCACGGCGGCGGCGAAATAATTGCCGAGCGTGATGCGGAACAGACGCCGCGGCGCATCGTCCAGCGGCCCGGCGCGACCGATGATGGTTTCGAGATGCTGGGCGCATTCGCCGAGCCCGAGCTGGAACGCAAGCTGGAATGCGCGGCCGGGCGGATCGACGAGCTCGGAGATCAGGAGCTGGCGACGATGGCGGTCGAAGCGCCGCAAGGTCTCGCGCATCACGTCGACCGGCATGATCCGGGTCTGAACCGAATGCTTTTCGCGCAACCGCGTCACGAGGGCGGCGTAAAGCCCTTCGGCCGGGACATTCAACTCGTCGCGCAGGGCTTCGGCGGCCTGCTCGAGCTCCGGAAAGTAATTGCGGTTGGCCTCGATCAGCTCGCGCACGCGCTCGACCGGATTGGCCTCATAGCGCGTGCCGACGTCGCGGTCGGCCATCTGCGCCGCGGCCAGCGTCTCGCCCTGGCGCGCCTCGGTATAGGCGGCGTAGAGCCGTTGCAGCGCGTGGGTGACGCCGGGGCAGAGCTCGGCGAGATCGCGCAGCTCCTGCTTGGGGACGTCGATCTGGCGGAACAGCGGATCGGAAAAGATCTCGTTCAGCTCGGCGAAGAAGCGGTCCTCGTCGGCGGTCGCAAGGTCGCGCAGGTCGAGGTCGTAGGTCTCGGCCAGCCGCAACAGAATCTGTGCGGTTACCGGCCGCTGGTTGCGCTCGATCAGGTTGATGTAGCTCGGCGAGATCCCGAGCCCCTCGGCGATCTGGGTCTGCGACAGCCCCAGTTGCTGTCGGATCCGCCGGAAGCGTGGGCCGACGAACAGTTTCTTCCCGGAATCGGCGGGCATCTTAAGTCTCCAGAGTCGTTAAGGACAGTCTTATTGACCTATATGTTTTACAAATTTTACAAAATAACATCTGTTACATGTTCCGATGTTACATGACATCACCAATAAGAAACAAGCCATCTATACGAAGTTTCAGTTTTCGCGTTTAGCTCCTGACACGCATTTCGCAATGCACTGTCAAGATTGTCGATGGCTAGCCACAGCCGTCGTCGACGAAAGGATCAGGCACATGAACTACCAGCCCCGCGGCATCAGTACCCTCCAGAGCCCGGCCTCGTATCAGAGCGAAGTCGAAGCGGCCGAGGCGCTCCTCAAGACCAAGCCGACCTGGAACGGGGTGTCGGCCGAAGCCGTCGCGCGCATGCGCCTGCAGAACCGCTTCAAGACCGGCCTCGACGTCGCCCGCTACACCGCGGCGCTTATGCGCGCCGACATGGCGGCCTATGATGCTGACAGCACCAAGTACACCCAGTCGCTCGGATGCTGGCATGGCTTCATCGCCCAGCAGAAGCTGGTCTCGGTCAAGAAGCACTTCGGCACCACCGATCGCCGCTACCTGTACCTCTCGGGCTGGATGATCGCCGCGCTGCGCTCCGAGTTCGGACCGCTGCCCGACCAGTCGATGCACGAGAAGACCTCGGTGCCGGCCCTGATCGAGGAGCTCTACACGTTCCTGCGCCAGGCCGACTCCCGTGAGCTCAACGACATCTTCCGCAGCCTCGACAAGGCGCGCAAGGAAGGCGACAAGACCAGGGAAAAGGAGTTGATCGAGAAGATCGACAACTTCCAGACCCATGTCGTCCCCGTCATCGCCGACATCGACGCCGGCTTCGGCAACGCCGAGGCGACCTATCTGCTCGCCAAGAAGATGATCGAAGCGGGCGCCTGCGCGCTCCAGATCGAGAACCAGGTCTCGGACGAGAAGCAGTGTGGCCACCAGGACGGCAAGGTCACAGTGCCGCACGAGGTGTTCCTGGCGAAGATCCGCGCTTGCCGTCACGCCTTCCTCGAACTCGGGGTCGAGGACGGCATCATCGTGACCCGCACCGACTCGCTCGGCGCCGGCCTCACGCAGCAGATCGCTGTCAGCCACAAGCCCGGCGACATCGGCGATCAGTACAACAGCTTCCTCGATTGCGAGGAAGTCACGGCGGCGAACGCCCGCAACGGCGATGTCATCATCAACCAGAACGGCAAGATGATGCGTCCGAAGCGGCTGCCCTCCAATCTCTATCAGTTCCGCCCGGGCACCGGTGCAGATCGCTGCGTGCTCGACTGCATCACTTCGCTGCAGAACGGCGCTGACCTGTTGTGGATCGAGACCGAGAAGCCGCATATCGAGCAGATCGCCAGCATGGTCGATCGGATCCGCAAGGTCGTCCCGAACGCCAAGCTGGCCTACAACAACTCGCCGTCCTTCAACTGGACTCTCAACTTCCGTTGGCAGGTCTACGATGCGATGAAGGAAGCCGGCAAGGACGTCAGCAAATACAACCGTGCCGAGTTGATGAAGGCGGAGTACGACGACACGGAGCTGGCGAAGGAAGCCGACGATCGCATCCGCACCTTCCAGGCGGATTCGGCCAAGCGCGCCGGCATCTTCCACCATCTGATCACGCTGCCGACCTATCACACGGCCGCTCTGTCCACCGACAATCTCGCCAGGGAGTATTTCGGCGAGCAGGGCATGCTCGGCTACGTGAAGAACGTCCAGCGCGCCGAGATCCGTCAGGGTATCGCCTGCGTGAAGCATCAGAACATGGCCGGCTCCGACATCGGCGACGACCACAAGGAGTACTTCGCCGGCGAGGCTGCCCTGAAGGCGGGCGGCGCCCACAACACGATGAACCAGTTCGGCTAACGGTGGAATTGAGGAGACTGACTATGACCAAAGGCAGCAATTTCTGGGTGATCGGCGGCGAGTTCGGCTCGATGAACTTCCACAAGCTCGTGGAAGGCTCGGCCCAGGTCAAAGGCCCCTTCAAGTCCCGTAAAGAGGCCGAGGACTGCTGGCGTGAGGTGTCGGAAGAGAACCGCCACAAGGCCGGCGTCCGCTTCTCCATCGTGGAAGAACCGCACCGCGCTCCGGCAGCCTAGAGCTTGATTCGGAAAAGTGTGCAGCGGTTTTCCGAAAAGATCATGCTCAAATAATAAAGGCTCGCTGCCGCACCAATTAAGAAGACGTCCAAGGACGGACGGTCCCATCCGGGCTCAGGCTCGGGTGGGATCGTCTGTTTTTGGGACGTGGAAAACCGCCCTCGAGCGCCTTAAGTGTCTGGAATTGTACGGCCTTTGCGGCGATCATGGTTGCTGATAGGTTAATGGACCTCGTCCAGGAGCCGAACCATGTCAGAGCCCGAGATCGCCGGGACCAATGTTCCTCAACCGCGCACCGTGCGGCTGCGCGATGCGCTGTTGCGGGCGCGGATCGAGGCCGCCGACCGGACCGGCGTCGTGGTCGACCTGCGCGATGCCGAGGTGGCGCGGCTGGAGATCCTCAACGACGCGCTCGATCCCCTGTTCGTGCAGGTGCCGGAGCAGATCGACCTGTTCGACCGTGGCATCAGCCAGGGCGACACGCCGCGGCTGTGGATCGACGTCGTTGCCCACATCGTGATGGGACGCGACAAGCGGATGTATCGGTTCGTCCAGGATACCCGCTTCGGCCGTATCGTCCTCGCCGAGTCGCACGACACGGCCGACATCGTCGATGCGGTGACGGATTACGTCGCTCGCCGCATGATCGAGCGCCAGCACGCGATGGTCGTGCCGCCCGAGTCCAAGGCGGCCGAGCCGGAGAAGCCACGCCGCTCCCGCATCTGGCCCTTCGTTTTCGGCTTCATCCTCGGCGCCGCCGCCCTGTTCGGCGTCGCCGTGCTCGCGGCGTTGCAGAGCTGGTGAGGAGAACGCAAATCTCTCTGTTCGTCATTCAGGGTTCGATGCTCACGCATCGCCCCGGAATGACAGTGCCCCTCAAACCAGCCGCACGTGCTTGATTTGCCGAATCTCCAACCCATGATCCAGGCTGCGCACGGTCTGCTCGCAGCGCCAGCCGGCGTTGTCCCTTTCGATGGTGAACAGATTATACGCCGCCGCCGGGTAGCGCCCATGCGCCAGCGCCGAGGCCGACGGCACGCCGACCGCGGGCACGTTGCCGTTGGGGCCCTCGAACCACATCGTCGAATGCACGTGGTCGTGGCCGTGCAGGATCAGCTCGACGCCGTGCTGCCTGATCAGCGCGAGCAACGCATCCGAATCGGTCAACCGCTTGTGGCGCGACTTCGACCTCAGGGGGTGGTGCACGAGCAGAACGCGAAAGACATGTTCGCTCGAAAGCCCCGCCAGCACCTCTGCGAGCGCTGCGAGCTGGTCGCCGCCGAGCGTGCCCGTCGCCATCAAGGGCGCCGTCGGCACCGCCGTCGACAGGCTGATCAGCGCCGCTGGTCCGCGCCGCCGCACGGCTGGAAAGAAGCTCGCCGCAGGCTCGTCGCCAGCGATGTAATCCAGGAAAGTTTCGCCAAAGCGCTGGCGTGTCGCGCTGACATAGGCGTCGTGATTGCCGGGGATCGCGGTGACGCGATCCGGCGGACCGACGCCTTCGAGCCAGGCCAGCGCCGGCGCGAACTCGGCCTCGAGCGCCAGATTGACGAGGTCTCCCGTCACCGCGATGTGGTCGGGGCCTTGCGCCTTCATGTCCGTGACCAGCGCGTCGAGCACCTCGCGGCGCTGGTATTTGCGACGGTTGCGTGTCCAGTTGGCGTAGCCGAGCGCACGCTTGCCCGCGAGCTCGATCAGCCGCGGCCTCGGCAGCGGCGCCAGATGCGGGTCGGACAGATGCGCGAGTGTGAACGGTGCCATCAGATGCGCGATTGCCTCGCTATTCGCGTGCTGTAATGGCAAGGTCTGTCTTGCGACGCAAGGAAAGCTTCATGGAAAGCTTGCAAGAGGGTTTTGGAAGGAGCCTGATGGCAGGACGTCTGGACCAGATGCGACGGAAATACGAGTACCTGCTGCGCCGCGTCTTTCACACCTACTTCCTGCTCGTCCGCGGCATGACGCTTGGCGTCCGCGCCGTGGTGCTGGACCGGGACAATCACGTCTTCCTGGTCAGGCACAGCTATGTCAACGGCTGGTATCTGCCGGGCGGCGGTGTCGATCTCGGTGAAACCATGGAAGCTGCAATGCGGCGCGAATTGAAGGAGGAGGGCGACATCGACCTCACCGGCGAGGCGGTGCTGCACGGCATCTTCCTGAACAGCCACGTCTCGCGCCGCGACCATGTCGCGGTCTATGTGGTCAGGGAGTTCAGCCAGGAGCGCCTGCCGGAGCCCAACCGCGAGATCATCGAATGCGGGTTCTTCGCAAGCTCCGCCCTGCCCGAGGGCACCACGCCCGGCACGCGGCTGCGGATCGCGGAGGTGCTGGAAGGCCGCCCGCAGACTGCGACGTGGCGATGAGGCGCGGCTATGCTACTAGGGCGGCGCTTTCCTAAGGACGCCACGGACACCGGATGACGAGCCTCAAAATCACCTTCGGCCTGATCTGCCTTGCGATCCTCGCCAGCAACATCGTGACGATGTCACGCTGGAACGAGGCGCGCGGCGTCTATGACGATGTCTGCTATCTGCGTCAGGCGCATCTGTTTCAGCGCTTCGGCATCGGTGGACTCAACACGAATGCGGTGCTGGATTACGATCATTATTTCGAGGGCAAGCTGAAGGAGATCGCCTATCCCGGGTGGCAGGAGCCGGCGCGCTGGCCCTGCCACACGCCCATGCCGAACGGCAGCAATGGCAAATTCGTGCTGCAATATCCGCCCGGCACGGGCGCGCTGCTCGCGCTGTTTCCGGCCGGTCATCAGGTGGTGCCGCTCTATGTCAGCGCGAGCCTGATCGTCTGTGCCCTTGCGCTGCTCGGCATCTTCGCGGCGCGCACGCTGCCGTTGACGGCGGGTGCCGGCATGTTCGGCGCGCTCGCTGTCTACCTCATGATCAACCCGGCCAAGGCGAGCTATTCGATCGCACCGACCATGGCGGTCTGCGCTGGCGCAGGATTCTTGACCGCGTGGTGGCTGGTCAGGGCGCGGCAGAGCCTGTGGCCCGTCGTGCTGATCGGCCTCCTGTTGGGGCTGTCCGTCAATTTCCGCCTGCCCAATGCGCTGCTCGCGGCCGGTTATTTCCTGTTCCTCGGCATTCCCTTCGTGTGGTCGCGCAAGCTCATCAGCTTTGCGCAGGGCCTTGGCTTCGGCATTGCGGTCCTGGTCGGCATGGCGCCGACCTTGATCGCCCAGGCCATCAACGCCGGCAGTCCGCTGGCCACCACCTATGGTGGTGCCGACGTGGTCGCGCCTGCGTTCAGTCTCAGCGTGCTCGGCCAGTATCTGAGCGACATGCAGTTCGCGGTAATCATGCTCGCGATCGGCTCGACCGCCTGGCAGTTGTGGATGGGCGAGGGCGGCGTGCGGCAGGTCGCGTTCGTCGCCGCCGGCAATCTCCTGGTCAATCTCGTCTTCTTCTTCAGCCATCCGGTCTTCACGTCCTACTACGTCGTGCCGATTGCGATGCTGACGCTGTGGAGCCTGTCCTTTGCCGCGCTGATGCAGCCGGTGGAAGCCTCGGAAGAGGCGCCGCTCCGTCATGGGGCGGCAAGCGTTGGAGCGCTGGCGCGATGACATCGACGGAACTTCGCATCGCCGTGCTGGTGCCCTGCTACAACGAGGAGGCTGCGGTTGCGACCGTCGTCGCCGATTTCCGCAAGGCGCTGCCCTCGGCCGAGATCTATGTCTACGACAACAATTCGCGCGACCGCACCGCAGGCGTTGCGTGCGACGCCGGCGCGATCGTGCGCAGCGAGCGGCGGCAGGGCAAGGGCCACGTGGTGCGCCGCATGTTCGCCGACGTCGAGGCCGACGTCTATGTGCTGGTCGACGGCGATGCGACCTATGATGCGCCGAGCGTATCGCGCATGATCGATAAGCTCCTCGACGAGCATCTCGACATGGTCGTCGGCCTTCGCGTCGATCAGGCAGAGGCTGCCTACCGGCTCGGCCACCGCACCGGCAACCGCATGCTGACGGGCTTCCTGTCGTCGACCTTCGGCGAGGCCTTCAACGACATCCTGTCCGGCTACCGCGTGTTCTCGCGCCGGTTCGTCAAGTCCTTCCCCGTGCTCTCCGACGGCTTCGAGATCGAGACCGAGCTTGCGGTCTATGCGCTGGAACTGTCGCTGCCGGTCGCCGAGGTCGAGACGCCCTACTACGCGCGCCCCGAAGGGTCGTTCTCGAAGCTCAACACCTGGCGGGACGGTTTTCGTATCCTCGGCACCATGCTCAAGCTCTACCGCTCCGAGCGGCCGCTGCGCTTCTTCACGATGATCGGAATCCTGCTGGCGCTGATGTCGGTCATCCTGGCGATCCCAATTGTGATCACCTTCATCGAGACCGGCCTCGTGCCGCGCCTGCCGACGGCCGTGCTGTCGATGGGCTTGATGATCATGGCGCTGTTGTCGGTGTCGTCGGGGCTCGTGCTCGACACGGTCACGCGAGGACGGCGCGAAATGAAGATGCTCGCCTATTTGTCCCAGCCGGCGCTGAACAGGAACGCAGGCGAGCGTCGCGCCGATGGACCTCCGCCGTCTCAAATGCTATCCCGCTCTTTGTATTGACGCGTTTTCTTAACGCGAACCGGTGCCCACTTCGCTCGAAAACGCTGTGCTGACATGAACGATCTCTCAGTCACCATCCTTCCCGAGGCCGCCGGCGATGCGCAGGCGATCGAGCGGCTGCACGAGCGTACCTTCGGCCCCGGCCGCTTCGTGCTCAGCGCCTACCGCATCCGCGAGCACGTCGACCATTTGCTCGAGCTCTCCTTCACCGCCCGCATCGGCACACTGATGGTCGGGTCGGTGCGCCAACTGCCGATCACGATCGGCGACACCAGGGCGCTGCTGCTCGGCCCGCTCACCGTCGAGCCGCCGTTCCGCGGCCGCGGCGTCGGTCGCCTGCTGCTCGACCGCGCGCTCAAGGATGCGAAGGCGCAAGGCCACGCCATCGTGCTGCTGGTCGGCGACGAGCCCTATTACGGGCGCATCGGCTTCAAGCCGGTGCCGAAAGGCAGCGTCACCATGCCGGGTCCGGTCGACGCCAGCCGCATCCTCGTCTTCGAGCTCGTCGATGGCGCGTTCGAAGGCGTGTCGGGAGCTGTCGGCCCCGACTGGAGCAGGGCGCGGAAGTAGGGAGGGGTGCACTTCCCCGTCCGCTCTATCGCGATCCGAACCGCTTTTTTGCAGCCTCGCTGACGGGCGTGTAAAGGCTCACCAGCGTGCCTTCGGGATCGCGGAACTGGGCCGCGCAATTTCCCCAGGGCATCATCTTCGGCGCGTGCACCACCTCGACCTCGTCTTTCAATCTCGCAAATTCGGCTTCCACGTCTTCGACCTGCAACTCGATGATGGCGGTGCGATTTGAGGCGGGCTCTGCGCTTCCCTCCTTGAAGAGCGCCACCGTCTCGACGCTGCCGAAAGCGAGTGTGGCCGAAGGGGTGACTATTTCGGCAAACACAGGCGCCGGCCATTCTGCCGTCTTGCCCGTCACTTTTTCATAAAAGCCGACAAGGGCCCTGATGTCGGCGGCGATCAGACGAGTGGAAGCAAATTTCACGGCGTTATCTCCTGTCCATTCCGGGGCGCTCCCGTTGCGACAACGGACCCGTAACGCCGCGCTGCTGACAGCGTCCTGTCAGCAGCGGTCAGCACCGATGCGGCCTCAATGCTGCGACAGAATCTCGCCCAGAAACTTCCTGGTGCGCTCATGCTGCGGCGTCCTGAAGAAGGTCTCCGGCTCCGCTTCCTCGACGATCCGTCCCTCCGCCATGAAGATCACGCGATCGGCGACCTGCCGGGCGAACCCCATTTCATGGGTGACGCAGATCATGGTCATGCCGTCCGTTGCCAGACCGATCATGGTGTCGAGCACCTCCTTGACCATTTCGGGGTCGAGCGCCGATGTTGGCTCATCGAACAGCATCACTTTCGGCTCCATGCAGAGCGCACGCGCGATCGCCGCGCGCTGCTGCTGACCGCCGGACAGTTGCGCCGGGTATTTGTCCACCTGATTGAGGATTTTGACACGGTCGAGCAGCCGTCGCGCGGTCTCCTCGGCCTCTAAGCGCGGTATTCCGCGCGAGCGGATCGGCGCCAGCGTGCAGTTCTCCAGCACCGTCATGTGCGGAAACAGGTTGAATTGCTGGAACACCATGCCGACCTCGCGGCGCACGGTATCGATGGCCTTGCCTTGCCCGCCCAGATGGGCGCCGTCGACGACGATCTCGCCCTTCTGATAGGTCTCCAGCGCGTTGATGCAACGGATCAGGGTGGACTTGCCCGATCCGGACGGCCCGCACAGAACGATCTTCTCACTCGCACGGACCGCCAGATTGATGTCGGTGAGCACCTGGTACGTGCCATACCATTTGTTGACGCCGCGCATTGCGATCATCGGGTCCGTCGTGGCTGCAACCGACATGATGCTCTCCGTCAGCTGGCGGTGAAGGGGATGCCGGGAATGCTGTCGGGAAAGGCCGGCAGCGGGTTGTTCATCCACTTCGGATAGATCCTGGCCCATTCGCCGCTGGCGATGATCTTGTCGATGAAGGCGTTCACGAAGGCATTGATGTCCTTCTCGCCAAGCCGCGTGCAGGCGCCGTTGTAGAGTTTTGTGAATTCGAGCTTGTTCTCGTAATAGCCGGGTTTCGATTCATTCAGGCGCGGAACGTAGAAGATGTTGCCGCCGACTGCCTGCACCTGACCGGACAACAGCGCCTGCATGGTCGGCGCATCGCCGTCGAAGCGGCGGATGGTGGTGCCGGGAGGAGCCGCCTTGGTCACGTCGGTGTCCTGCACGCTGCCGCGTGCAACGCCGATGACGTATTTTCCCATGTCGGCGGGCGATTTGATCTCCATCTCCTTCGGCGCGATGAAGGTGATGATATTGGCGCCGTAGGGTCTTGAGAATTGCACCGCCTTGGCGCGCTCCGGCAGCATCGCCATGGTCGCAAACAGGATGTCGACGCGTCCGGAGGTCAGCGCCGGGATGCGATTGGCAACCGCCAATGGCGTAAATTCCACGGATACACCGAGCTCCCTCCCAAACAGCTCGGAAAGGTCAGCGTCAAGACCCTCCTGCCTGCCGGACGAATTGACGAATCCCCAGGGTGGATTATCGCCCTGGATTCCGATCAGCACCTTGCCCCGCGCCTTGATCTCCGACGGCGTCACGGCAAAGGCCGGACGGGACAGCACGAATGGCGAAGCCATGGCGCCCACGCCGAGTGCCAGGATGTGACGGCGATTGAGTTGCGTTGTCCTGTTCTTGTCCATCATTTCCTCCTAGGTTTGTGGGGCACTGTTCAACGTGCTGCCGTGACGAGGCGCCGCTCGAGCCAGGTGCCGTAGATCGACAGCGGCCAGCACAGCGCGAAATAGAGCGCGCAGACCAGACCCAGCACGAGCAGCGGCTTGAAGTTCTGGTTGGAGACGATCGTTCCGGCGCGCATCAGCTCGGTGAAGCCGATGATGGCGGCGAGCGAGGTGCCCTTGATCAACTGCACCAGGAATCCGATCGTCGCGGGCAGCGAGATGCGGATCGCCTGCGGCAGCACGACGTCTCGCATTCGGTCGAAGTATTTGAGGCTGAGCGCCTTGGCTGCCTCGACCTGGCCGCGCGGCACCGCCTCGATCGAACCGCGCCAGATTTCGCCGAGGAAAGCGCCGGCATGCAGGGTGAAGCCGATCGAGACCGAGACCCAGGGATCGAGCTTCAGCCCCGCGAGGGCGAGCCCGTAATAGACCACGAAGAGCTGCATCAGCAGTGGGGTGCCCTGGAACAGCGCGATGTAGCCGGCAGTGGCGCGCTCGAGCCAGCGAATGCCGGAGGTACGCGCGAGTGCAACGCCGAGGCCGGCGACCGAGCCGAGCACGAAGCCGATCGCGGACAGCGCGAGCGTCCATTTGAGGCCGCCGAACAGAAACAGAAACTGGTTCTTGTCCATGGGACGCTCTCACTTGAGGGGATAGCTGAGGAAGCGCGCGTTGATGTGCGCAAACATCTGCATGAGCATCCACGACATCGCGAGATAGAGCAGTGTGACGACGCCATAGACCTCGAAGCTGCGGAACGTATTGGTCTCGATCGACTGGCCGACCGAGGTCAGCTCATAGGCGGAGATCGCGGATGCGATGCTCGTCGTCAGCGTCAGCATGATGAACTGGCTGGTCAGCGATGGGAAAATCGCGCGCAACGCCGGCTTCAAAACGATCAGGCGGAAGATCAGGGGGCGGCTCAGGCCGAGTGCCAGTCCCGCCTCGATCTGCCCCTTGTTGATCGACTGTACGCCGCCGCGGATGATCTCGATCGCATAGGCGCCCCCGTTGACGCCGAGCGCGATGATCGCGGTCAGCGTGGGATCGAGGCGGATGCCCACCATCGGCAATGCGAAGAAGACGAAGTAGATCTGGCCGAGGAACGGCGTGTTGCGGATCAGCTCGACAAACGCCATGACCAGCCAGCGCAGTGCTGCGAGGCGGGAATCGCGCAGCACCACGCCGCCGATCCCGATAATGAGCGCCAACACCATGCCCGACAGCGCCAGGCCGAGCGTGCCGGCGCAGCCCCAGAGCAGGTCCGGCAGACCGTCGAGCACGGGTCCGAAATCGAACTGATAGCTCAACTCACTCCTCCCTCCGGGCGGCCCTCTTGGCGTGGCTTCACCCGTTCCTGTTCGTCCGACGATGGCGAGAACCTTCGCGCTATGACGTCGAGAGTGCCCCGTGGCGCTCGCGCAGATCGATGCGCCGTCCCGACGTGGCGGCCTCAGCAATGGCGAGTGTCACAAGCAGGCTGCGCGCGCCGTCCTCGACCGGCTGCAGCGACGGCGTCACGCCGCGAATGACATCGCGGAAGTGATCGAGCTGGGCGACGTAAGGATCGATCGATCCCGCATGGTTGGCCTGGGACTGGATCGGCCTGTTCCAGTCCTGCGCATCGCCTTCCTGCGTCCATTGGTCGAGGCTCGGAAATTCGAGCGTGCCGCGGCGGCCCATCACGCGGTAGCTGCTCTGCCCGCTGTAGGGAAACTCCGGCGACTCGCCGAGTCCCTGCTCCATCGTCCAGGGGCTGACCGCACAGTCGCTGAGGAAGAACGTGCCGAGCGCGCCGTTCTCGAATTCCACCAACGCTGCCGCGGTGTCCTCCACTGCAAAGCCGCGCTGGCGGTTTGCGGCGATCGCCGAGACCGCGACGATCTCGCCGATCGCAAAGCGCATGAAATCGATCTCGTGGATCAGGTTGATCAGGATCGGGCCGCCACCCGCCTGGGAGCGCCATGGCGCGACCTTGAAATACTCCGCCGGCTTGTGCGTCGCCCAGATCGCGGAGACGCCGACGACGTCGCCGATCCGGCCCTGCAAGAGCAGTGCCTTCAACGTCTTCACCTGCTCATGATGGCGGCGGTGATGGCCAACCAGCGACTTGATGCCGGCCTTGCGGACCTCGGCGATCAGATCGGCGGAAGTCTGTAGCGTATCGGTGACCGGCTTCTCGATCAGGATGTGGATGCCGCGCCTCGCGCAGGCGATGCCGTTCTCGGCGTGAAGCTGATTGGGGGACGCGATGACCACGGCCTCCGGCCGCGCCTCGTCGAGCAGCTTTCGGTAATCCCCGAAGACGCGCGCGCCGGGCTGCTCGGCTGCGACCTGCTCGGCATTCACGTCGGCGATGCCAACGAGCTCATAGTCGCCGTGCTCGGCCAGCTTGCGCAGATGCTTGCGCCCGATCAATCCCGCGCCGATTACGCCAATCCTGATCTTCGTCATGTCATGCGTTCCGTTGGTTAGGCCCAGCCGCGACAGCCGCGGCGTCCGGCGCCGCGGGGCCAGCCTTCGAGCAAGTGCCTGGTTGCGTTGAATGCCGTGGCGATCCGCTCTCTTGCATCCAGCGCCCGCAACGGCATTTCGACGCTGAGGCTGGTGTCGGCAGGAAGCGCCTCCAGGAGTGCACCCAGCGGCAAGGCGCCATCTCCGGGCGGCAGCCGTCCTTCGCGTGCCTCGGCGATGATGGCGGTTTCCGTTGCTGGCGGTACGGCGGTGGCATCACAGAGTTGCGCGGCGCGCAGCCACTGGTCGGGAAGCGGGATCAGATCGGCGGCCCGGCCACCCGAGCGCGTCAGATGCAACGCGTCGACCAGTATGGCGCCGTTCATCTGGCCTGCTTCGCGCACGACCGCTGCGGCCTGCGGCAGGCTGCCGATCGCGCGCCAGCGCATGAATTCGAGGTCGACGCGCAGGCCAAAGGATGCGGCGAGCTGACAGAGCTCGGCGAAATGCGCGGTGAGCCGGGGCCCATCCGGATCGTCGCCGGAAGCGATGACCGCTGCGGCGCCGAGATCGGCTCCGGCCTCGAGACGGCTCGCAAGCGAGGAGACGTCGAGGGCGGGTGTGAGCTGGACGAGCTCGATGTCGCTGACCCGCACGCCCTCGCCAACCAGCACGCGCTTGAGCGCGCGGTGGGCCTCGGTGCCGACCTCTGTCGGATAGGCCGGCCCATCGCTGGTTGCCGGGATGACGCGCAATCCGACCGCGGAAAAGCCGGCCCGCGCAGCCTCGGCGACCAGCGTGGCCGGCGCGAGCGGCAATGCGGTGAGGTGGGCCAAGCCGAGCGGGGTCATCATCGCCTGCATAATTAATCAGTGGGATAATTAGTAATTAATCGACGGGATAATTGATGTCAAGTGCCTTCGATTGGGCTATTGATGGAGGCGAGGCGGCATGCGGCCGCAGCGAAGGGCCGAACTGCCAGATGCCAAGCGTGAAGAAGCAGCCCGCGCGGGGGGCCAAGCCTGCGCCGATCAAGCGGCGCGACCGCGAGCGGACACGGCAGGAGATCCTCGACATCGCCTTCGAGGAGTTCGCCGAGAACGGCCTCTCCGGCAGCAACACCGATGCGATCGCCGCGCGCGCCGACGTCACCAAGCGGTTGGTCTTCTACTACTTCAACTCCAAGGAAGAGCTGTTCATCGCGGTGCTGGAGATGGCCTATGCCGGGATGCGCGCCGCGGAGGAGGGCCTTCACCTCGAAGCCCTGGCGCCGGAAGCTGCGATCCGCGCCCTCGCCGAATTCACCTTCGACTACCACCAGGCCCATCCACAGTTCGTCCGCCTCGTGTCGATCGAGAACATCCATCGCGGACGGCACATCGCGGTCAGCCGGAAGCTCAAGGAGATGACGCAGCCGAGCATCAGCCAGATCGCCGATGTGCTGAAGCGCGGCGTCGCCGGCGGCGTGATCCGGCCGGGCATCGACCCGATCGAACTGCACATGACGCTGAACGCGCTGAGCTTCTTCTCGGTCGCCAACCGTCATACCTTCGAGGCGCAATTCGCCTTCGACATGTCATCGCCAAAGGCGAGAGCCCAGCGCCGCGCCGAGATCGCCGACCTGCTCTGGCGCTACGTCAGAAAGGATCGATGACCTCGGACGCGGAGGAGGCGGCACCATCGATTGTCTTCTGCGCGATGATCGCATCTTGGCGCTGATGTACCCGACGTGTGATGGCTGGTGAGCCACTTCACACTGGAACTCCCGTACAGGTAGTAGTCTTCAAACGGGGTGGCCAGTGGAGCGGAGGGAGAGATGCCCAGGAAGGCCAGCCGATCAAAAAAATTGAGCGGGATCGTCGAGCGCGCGCATCCGGACAGTCAACCGAGAGCCGGCGATGAGCAGTTTTCCGCAGACTATACGGTGACCAGCACGACTGACGGCGGCGGACGCGTGCTGACCGACGTCGAGGTGATCCTGGTCTTTTGGGGCAGCTTCTGGACCACGACGCCTGCTCCGTCTCCTTCCAGCGACGAGTACAAGCAAGCGATTATCGGCATTCTCACGGGCCCCTACATGGGCGGCCTGCGCCAGTATCGCGGCGTCGCGCAGGGCACGCTGATCTTCACCGACCTCAACGACAGCACCAGCCCGGTGGATCAGTATACCGACGATGACGTGAAGACGATGCTCAAGGACCGGCTCGACCATACGAGCATGCCGCCGCCGGCATCCGGCCACAACCGCTTCTACGCCGTCATCGTGCCGCCGGGCATCAACAACAAGCTGACGACGACCAACAACTTCGTCGGGCAGCACCAGAGTTTCACCTACAAGGGCGTCACAGGATACTACGCGTGGGTGGACAATACGGGCTCGCTCACGGGGCACAATTGCGTCACCAAGGTCTTTTCCCACGAGTTGATCGAGGCGTGCACCAACCCCGACGTCGATACCTCGAACAACAGCATCCTGGTCAACGGCACCAATCCCGACGGAACGACGGTCACCAACGACGAGATCGGCGACACCTGCAACAACCAGTTCGCGACGATTGACGTCGACGGCGTCAATTGCTCCGTCCAGGCCTACTGGAGCAAGGCGGACAACGCCTGCATTCTTCCGACGGGAACGTTGACCTTCCTGGTGGACAAGGACACCTTCGGCAAGGATGAGGTGCAGGATGTCATCAACACCAGCGGCGGGACGTTCGAGCAGGCGTTCTGGCTCGTCGTTGACGGATTCAGCAAGAACACGTTCAGCTCTCTCAACGTCACGGTGCCGCTGCCGACGGGAGCGTTCGCCAACCTGAACGGGGTCACGATCACGCAGAACCCGAACATCGATTTCGAGAACGGTGCAGATCCCGGAGCCCAGCAGAGGATTCGAGTTCCCTTCGACATCACGTTCTCGAGTGTGGCGCTCGCGGACTTCCCGACGTCCGGCAGTCAGACTTTTGAACTTGATGCGTTCCTTGCGACCGATGGCAACAGGGTGCCGGGCACGAACGCTTCGACGCTGTTCGAATTAGTGGCGGGTGCAGACCCCTACTTCACCAATGTCGATCCGACCCAGAACAATGTTTTCTATCTGAGCCAGGACCTCAGGGTCTTCACTGCGACGCCCGGCCTGTCCCAGCATCCGGTTGCCGGTGCGCCGGCCTTTGCAAGTGACAGCGTCAACGGCGCGTTCACCTACATCCAGGACCTGCTCACGTTCCTGAACAATAACTTCAGCGACCCGGCAGGAGCCGACCCCTTCAACTCGATTCTCCCGAGCCAGGGGGCGGCGCTGCAGGCCGATTCCTCCGTGACTCCATTCACGATCCAGCTCACTCCCACGTTCCCGCCAACGTTCAAGATCTTCAACAACTACAACTTCGCGGTGGCGAGAGTCCGCATGCGCGGTACAGCGGGACCGGCAGGCGAAGCCAAAAATGCCCGTGTGTTCTTCAGGCTGTTCGTGACGCAGAGCCCCGATACGGACTATCAAACGAGCACGACCTACCCCTTCAATCCGGACGCGGCGGGCTTGCCTGGTTCGCCCCAAGTCGGCGCCGGTCACGTCACGCTACCGTTCTTCGCGACCGGAAATCTTGCCGGCAACACCGATTACGACAACGGAGGCGTCAACAACCGCGACATCGAGATCGCGAGCGGGAAGGACAATATCTGGGTCTATTACGGGTGCTTCCTGAACCTTTATGATTCCGCCAACGTGATCGACGGCAAGCAGGCCCTGGCGTGGCTTGCGGGAACTCACCACTGTCTGGTGGCCCAGATCGCATTCGACGATGCCCCGATCTTCATCGGGTCACGTCCCGAGGCCTCGGACAAGCTGGCCCAGCGCAATCTCCAGGTGACGGTCTCAGACAATCCCGGGCCGGCCTCGACGCATCGGATCCCGCAAACATTCGATATCCGGCCGAGCGCCATGGTCAGCCGGAAGACAGAGGTCGACGAGTTGATGATCGACTGGGGCAAAATTCCACGCGGGAGCGTCGCCTCGATCTATTGGCCGCAGGTTCAGGCCTCCGACGTGCTTGCCCTTGCGTCGCAGCTCTATCCTGCACACGCCTTGACGGCAGGAGACACGAATACGGTTCAGTGCAAGATCACGGGCGGCGTCACCTATGTGCCGATTCCGATGAATGCGGGTGAAAACTTCGCGGGTCTCCTCACGGTGGACCTTCCCACCACCGTCGTCACCGGTGAGGAATTCAACGTCATCGTCAGGCGCGTGGGGCGGCAGGTCTCGAAACGCGACGTTCCGATCCAGAGGCCGACGCGCGAGAGAAATGCCAATCCGGACGTCGCCGTCCCGCGCCAACCGTTTTCCTGGCGATATGTCATCGGGACGTTTCAGATCAGGATTCCGGTCTCGACGTCTGCCGTGATGTTGCGCCCCGAGGAAGACACGCTGGCGATCATGAAATGGCGATTGCAGCAGACCGCGCCGTCAAACCGGTGGTTTGCAGTGCTGCAGCGGTATGTCGCATTTCTGGCGGACCGCGTCGCCGGGCTTGGGGGCGATCCTAATGCCATTCCACCGTCACCGAATGGCGCGCCGGTCGAAGTCCCAAGTCCCTGCCTCGACGTCGTCGAGTACTCAGGGAAGGTCGCCGAGATCATCTTCGACTGCTTCGGCGAACTGGAGGGCTTTGTGCTCGCCGACTGTTGCACGACGCATTCCTTCAAGACACGCGAGCGGCAGGTCGGCGAACTGCTCATGAGGGCGTGCAGGGATCGGTTGCTCGTATCCGTTTTCGCACTCAGGCATGACCGTTCGAAGATTCAGCGAATGGTCATTAGCTGTTGAACGATGAAGCAAGCTCGCGAGACGCCGCGCGCAAGGCGCGAGGGAGCGCATTCCCTCACGCCTTGGCGGCCCTGATCTGATCGCGCTCAGAACTTGAAGTTCGCGAATGCGCGCACGCCGATGCCGGGCAGCAACACCTCGTCCTTGGTATAGGAGACCGAGTTGCGGATGTTCTCGTTGAGGAGGTTGTTGCCGACGAGACCGACCAGCATTTCGCGCGCGCCAAAGGCGTTCGGCTTGAGCCTGGTCTTGTAGCTGACTTCCGCCTTCAACAGATTGTAACCCGGCGTCGGCGTCTCTGCGATCGCGGCGATGTTGTTCTGCGGGAAGGCGTGCAACAGGTTGACGCGCATCAGCCAGTTGTCGTCGCGCCAGAATAGGCCGCCGCCCATCCTCAAGGGAGGAATCCGCGGCACGTTGGTGCCGTCGGTGAAGGTGGCGCGGACCACGTCGCCCTGGGTCTCGATGCCCCAGATCCCGCCCTGGATAGCTCCGACGTCGAGCTGCGACTGGAATTCACCGCCGCGGAAGTTCGCGTTCGCCTGCGAGTAGACGGCCTGGTTCACTTCGGCACCCGGCGTACCGCATGAGGCAAAGTCGTCGCCGCACATCACGCCGGTGAGCCGGCGATAGATGAAGTTGTCGAAGTGGGTGTAGTAGGCGGTCGCCTCGAAGCGGAACGGCCCCGTGGCGTTGCGCAGGCCGATCTCGACGGATTTTGCCGTCTCGATGGTGAGGTTCGGATTGCCGATGTCGAATGTCGCGGTCGCATCATGCGCGCCGCGCGAAAACAGCTCGGCAGGCTTTGGTGCGCGCTCGACATATTGCGCGGTGATGCTGCCGACCATGCCGCCCGGAAGATCCTGCAACAGGCCGATGCTGCCGCTCTTCGGCGTAAAGGACGGATTGCGAACGATGCTCGTCTGTGGCGTGCCGTCGGGCAGGAAATCCGCAGGGAAGTCCGGCGTCGAACCGTGCAGTTCGACGCGCTCGACGCGGCCGGCGATCTGCGCCCTCGTATGGTCGCTGAATTTGAACTCGTTGAAGGTGTAACCGGCAACGCGATAGTTGCGGTTCGGGTCCCACAGGCCGTTGAACAGCGTGCCGGGATTATCCGGGCTCGGTGCCGTCAGCTCCTGATGGCCGGCCTGGAAGCCGAACGCGGTCGTCACTTCGGCAAAGCGGGCATTGAACGGCATCAGCTGCGTTTCGATGCGCATCTCCTCTTCGCGGTTGGTGAAGGTCTGCCGGACACCGTCTGTCGTCGGGTCGGCGGGATCGGCGAGCCCGAGCTCGTTGTGGCGGTAGTTGGTGGCGCCCATCCACAGGCGAATAGTGTCGATCGCGGCGGCATCGGGGCGGTATTCGCCCTTGACGTTGATCTTGGTCTGATGCGCGTCGATGCGGGTCTGGTGATCCGCGCCATCGATGCCGGGGATATGATAGAGTGCGTCATTCTGTGTGATCGACGCGCCGATGAAGCCGCCCGTGAAGATGTAGGACCCGCCGATCGACGCACCGTCAGCCTGTGTCGCCGAGTTCGGCTGATGGCTGCCGACCGGCCGCGTCTGGTCGAACAAATAAGGATAGCTTGGAATCGAATAGTCGGACGTCTTCCGGCCGTAGACATCGGCATGGAATGCGAAATTGCCGCCGCCGGTATCGAGCAGGAGACCGCTTTCGACGCCGCGATCGACCGAGCTGAACGAGGTGCGGGTCTCGGCCGTCACGCAAGGCGAGGTTTCAGCGGTGGCGAGCGGTGCCTTGGCCGGCATGCCGTAGCTCTGGAACGAGGGCGCGCAGGAGGGCAGGGCATCGGGAATGCGATTGTTGGTCGCGCTCACCACGCCGCCGATCGAGGTCGAGCCGTAGCGCAAGGCGGCGGGGCCGCGCACCACCTCGATCTGATTGGTCGCGAGCGGATCGATCGGAACGAAGTGATCTTCGCCGAGATCGGAGGCGCCGCCTGCATTGGTGCCGTTTTCGACGATGCCGACACGGTTGACGTCGAGCCCCCGGATGATCGGCCGGCTCGACGCGCCCGGTGCGAAGCTCGAGCCGGTGATGCCGGGCTTTGCGAAAAGGAGGTCGCCGAGCTGTCCGCCGCCGTCGCGGCGGATCTCGTCGTTGGGTACGACGGTGACGGTTGCGAACTGGTTGGTGACGACCGGCAGCACACCCTGCTGGGGCGTGGCGGGCGCCGGTTCTGCTGCTGGCTCCGGCGGATGCTCGCGGTGGCGGGTGGGGGCGCTACGCGCGACGCGCGTCGTCGGGCGCGCCGGCACGATCGCTCTGCGCACGATCGGGCTTGGTGCGGTTACCTCGACCGCCGGTAGCTCTGTGGAGGGTTTGTCCTGTGCGATGGCGGGGGTCGCGGCAAGGCCGAGCACGAGCCAGCTCGCTCCGCTCAGACGCTGCGCGCGTCTTGGATAAGATGTCATTGTCCTGATTCCAATCAGGCGCCGACCAACAGCTATGTGCGGGTACGTGGCGACCTGCCGTCTTGATCTGACGGAATTCGACCTCAACTGCTCCCGGGTGCTCGTCCGCGTGTCAAAAGCGAACGAATCCAGGCTTGCTCAATGCTGGAGAGATCAGGACGCGGGAGGCGCGCGCGGCTGGAACGCGTGGCTGGCCGACTTCAGATGGATGAATTCGGCATCGGTGGTGCGGTAGAGGAATTCGACCGCCTGCGGCAGATGCAGCAGCGGCGGCGTCGCGAACACCACGGTGCTCGCCATCGCGACCACGGCGCAGATCGCGCAATTGTCGTCGCCCTGCTGGTCGTGGTCGGGATTTGCCGGTGCCTGCTTCTGTAGCGCTGCACGATCGACGGACGCGATGCCGCTCGCCTGTTGCGACGACTGGAGCAGCGGGGCAGCCCGCGCGAACCAGTGGCTGTGGCCGAAGGTCAACGCGAACTGCACCAGCATCGCGAAGATCGCGAGCCGGGCACCGTGCCTGATGTTCGAGCGGAACCACTTCATTGGAAAACGCACCCCGCATCGCGAGGGCCAATCCCCCGGCCATCACGATGTTACAATGTAACATCGCAGGATCGTGGCGCGCATGTCAACTGCGGGAGGCGCGGCCGCTGTGGCCGGCCTCCCGATGTGATCTTCATGCAACGGAATTCGTAGTCCTAGAGCATGATCCGGAAAAGTGTGGAGCGGTTTTCCGAAAAGATCATGCTCAAACAATAACCTAAAGCGCGATGACGATTCATCCCAATCTCATCGCGCTTTAGTCTTACTGTGTCATAAAATCATCCGCACGGTACGTCTTTGGATGAGAGCAGTACAGCAC
>NZ_JBANBA010000101.1:0-34950 GCF_059803475.1 Bradyrhizobium sp. UFLA05-89
GCTTTTGGGGGGCCGGGGGCATGGATTCGACGCTTCGCGAACCCTTTCGTTCCAATCCCCTTGTGGTCTCGAAGATTATGCCGACTTCCGATGCGGCCTGGTCGCCGGCTTCTTTGTCGCAGCTTCCTTCGCCGGCTTCTTGCCGGCGATCGGCATCAGCATCTCCTTCTGTTGGGCGGCCGCCTTGCGCGGCTTCTTCGCGGGCTTGGCCGCCTTCTCGGGCGCAGCTTCCCTGCCGACGCTTGCCGCAGCGCCTCCATCAGGTTGACGACGTTGCCTGCGGCGGGCCGCTCCTTCAGTGTGATGGGCTTGCCGGCGCGCTTCTGATTGATGAGCTCGATCAGCGCGGTTTCGTAGTGGTCCTCGAACTTCTCCGGGTCGAAGCGGCCGGCCTTCTGATTCACGATGTGCTTGGCGAGGTCGAGCATGTCCTTGGTGACCTGCACGTCCTGGATGTCATCGAAGTATTCCTGCTCGCTGCGCACCTCATACGGATAGCGCAGCAGGGTGCCGACCAGGCCCTTGTCCATCGGCTCCAAGCCGATGATGTGCTCGCGGCTGGTCAGCACGACGCGCCCGATCCATCTCGCGGATCGTCTCGCGGATCACTGCGAAGGCGTCGTGCCCGACCTTGCCGTCCGGCCTGATGTAGTAGGGGCGGATCAGGTAGCGCGAATCGATGTCGGACTTGTCGACGAACTCGTCGATCTCGATAGTGCGGCGTCGACTCCAGCGCGATCTCCTCGAGCTCTTTCGAGACCTCGATGAACTGGTCCTTCTCGAGCTGGTAGCCCTTGACGATGTCTTCGTTGGCTACCTCGTCCCCGGTGTCGGCGTCGACCTTCAGGTACTTGATGCGGTGGCCGGTCTGCCGATTGAGCTGGTTGAAGGAGACCTTCTCGCTCTCGGACGTGGCTGGATAGAGCGCCACCGGGCAGGTGACGAGCGACAGACGCAGGAAGCCTTTCCAGTTGGCACGGGGGGCCATGTACGCAGAACTCGACGGCTCGGACTCAAGACGAACGAGGACTGCTGGTTCCGACACGCCGGCCGCCCATCCGAAAGTTCATCCAGAGGCGGTCGCTGCGTCATGGAATGCGGGAGAGGGTCGCTTGACTCTTTCAGAACGAAACGGGAACATAATCGCATGAACGCCACCTCCGAGCAGGCTGGGCTGGCCCCCGACGATCTCGACGCCGCCGCCGACCAGGCGATCGCGGCCTGCGGCGGCGACGCGCGGGAAGCGGTGAAGGCGCTCATCGTGGCCAACGACTTTCTCGAGGCCTCGACGGGCTCCGGAGGAAGGTCTCGACCGGCTACGCCCGCGGGCGGCTTCCAGGAGGGCGCGAACAGAGGGGTGACCCAGATGACTGACGTGACCTATTACGTCGCTCTACCGTTCGTTTTCTCCGACGACGGCGTGGCTGCCGGCGAGGCGGTCGAGTGCCTGAGCGCCAACGCCGCGGTGATGAGGGCCGAGGCGCTATCTCGCAAGCCAAGGCACGCCGGCGCCATCGCATTCTCGCGGACGGGCGACCCGGCGAGCGGCGACTTCAGCGACGCCAGGCTGATCCGGAAGTTCGGCGACGTGCCGGACGATCTCAGCGCGCTGTGAGGGCGGAGCTGAAATCATTCCTCGGTCGAGGCGGCGGCGTCCCCCGGAACGAGCAGGCTGAGCGCGGTCTCGATCTGCGCCAGCAGCCGTTCAATTTCCTCGCGTTCGTTCGGGCCCGGATCGCTCTCGAGCTGCTCCAGCAGCCGCTCCCTCCGCGCAAGCAGCTTTGCGACCGTCGACATCGCGTCACTCCCAACTGTCTCGGCACCTACAGGCGAGTTGGTGCGCCCGCGACGAACTTGCCAGTCCTGCTGCTGTCCGAATCGGACTACCAGCATCCAAATTTGTACACCGTTGATCTAGCTCAACGGCCGGTCCTGGTCCCGCCCAACCGTTGGCCCATGACTGAGCCGGACAAACCAAAGCCGGTCGAGGAAGCCAAACCCTCCCGGGTCGAGGAAGCTCGGCGCATCCTCGAGGAGTACGCGGACAGCCTTCGCGAGATCATCAGGAAGCTGCGCCAGAAGCTGCACTACGGCCGCCTCACATGGTGGCCTCTACGTCCTGATTTGAGCCCCGTCTAAGTTCGTCCGGCTGGATCTGCGCCCGAACCAACGATTGCTCTTTCCGTTGTGCTGCATCGTGACGTCATGTGCGCCAGAGGAATCCATGAGAAGCGACTCGCGCCAGCATCTCGATCCCAGCAACGAAAGGGACCCGGCCTACCTCGAGTCGCTGATCCGCGAGGATTACGCGCGATGCCATCCCAGCGAGACCTTGGACGATCTCAAGCGACGCGCGTCCTTCTCGAGAGAGGACAGAGGCCTGCTGCGGGACTGGATGGCGGTAGCGGCGGCGCGCGCTGCGAAGGCCTAGCCGGCCAGTCGACGCCCCATCCGGAGCTTCCGCTGATCCGCCGTCCGCTGTCGAACGCCCGACGAAGGCTCAGTTATTCCGCTAGAGACCTTTCAAGGAACGTTCCCGCGCATCGCCGGTTGCCCGGCCGAGGCATTGCGGGACGTCGTGGCATGAGCAGCCGCTCTGGCGATCGTAGGGAACGTGGTGGTCTCGGCTCGACGGTCGTCGGCGCGCTGATTCTGCTCGCCGTCGCGTTCGTGGCCCAGCAGGTCGCTTCGGAGGAGGAAGGACACGGCGAGCTGGACAACCCGAAGAACCGGCGCGATGCCTCTCCTGCTGCGGTGGCGCTGGAACAGGAGGATCGCGGTCGGTTCGCCAAGACCCCTTCCGAAATCCCGGCGCGCGGATGGAAGGACATCCTGCTGCGGGTCTACGCGAACATTTCCGGGCACCGCATCCTCGCGCTCGCCGCCGGCATGACCTACTACAGCCTGCTCGCTATCTTTCCCGCCCTAGCGGCTCTCGTCGCGATCTACGGTCTCTTCTCCGATCCCGGGAGCATCGCCAAACACCTCGACCAGGTCTCCGGATTCGTTCCGGGCGGAGCCATCGACGTCGCCAGGGATCAGCTTACGCGCGTCGCTTCGAAGGGGCATCAGACGCTCGGTCTGACCTTCGCCGTCGGGCTTGCGGTCTCGCTCTGGAGCGCGAACGCCGCGATGAAGTCGCTGTTCGATACGCTCAACATCGTCTACGGCGAGAGAGAGAAGCGCGGCATCGTGAAGCTGAACGTGGTTTCCCTGTCCTTCACCGTCGCCGGCATCGCGTTCGTGCTGATCGCTCTGGGCGGCGTGGTCGTCGTGCCGGTGGTCCTGAACTTCATCGGCCTGTCAGACGCCGCCGACCTGTTGATCCGCATCGCCCGCTGGCCCGCGATGTTCATCGCCGTCGGACTGGCGCTCGCGCTGATCTATCGCTTCGGACCGAGCCGCGAAGCGCCGCGCTGGCGCTGGATCACGTGGGGCAGCGCGGCCGCGACCGTCCTTTGGCTCGGCGCCTCCGCGCTGTTCTCCTGGTATGCGCCAGCTTCGGCAAGTTCAACGAGACCTACGGCTCGCTGGGCGCGGTGATCGGCTTCATGACCTGGCTCTGGATCTCCGCGATCGTGATCCTGCTCGGAGCGGAGCTTGACGCCGAGATGGAGCACCAGACGGCACGCGACACGACGACCGGCAGCGAGAAGCCCATGGGCGCGCGGTGGGCCAGGATGGCCGACACGGTCGGGGTCGCTCGCGGCGGATGATCCGCAGCGAGAAGGAGCGTCAAAAGGCAATCCAAGCACCGGCATCCGCGGACTGCGGCGGGAGGGCGACCTGCCGGCGCGCCTCGGCGGCGACGGTGCTCGGCCTGGACCGCACGGCGGAAGAAAGCGTCTGCGTTCGGGCGGCGTCTAAGAACGGCTTCCGGAAATACTCCTTGGGCATGGATCCATCAGGAACGGCGGCGCAATTGAGCCGTTCGACATGCGTTACAACCGCTATCCCAAGTGAGCCGCCAGTGAGCGTACTTCTCGTCGAGGACGACCCCCTTATCCGTGAATTCGTTGTCGAAGCGCTGCGCGATGCGGGCTACCACGTCATCCACGCGAGCAACGGGGAAGAGGCGCTGGACTGGTGCAAGCGCCACGTCGCGGACGTGCTGGTCACCGACGTCCGGCTGCCCGGGAACATCGACGGCTGGCAGATCGCGGAGCGCTGCCGCGAAAGCGATCCGGAACTGCCGGTCATCTATGCGACGGGCTTTTCGCCCGCTACACCACGCCCCGTCCCGGGCAGCCGGATCGTGCAGAAGCCCTTCCATCCGGAGGAGATCGTTCGCATGATCAAGGAGCTCGGCGAGGAAAAGGGAGCGCCGCCGGGTTAGCTGTTCTACTTGTGGCCGAGCCTTAGCGCCATCGCCGTAGCCTAGACCGACGTCGGATCCATCGCTTGGGTGCATCCGCCGCGCGGAATCAACCTTTCGGCAGGCCTAATTCCTCGACGGCCCGACCGCAGATCGCGGCGGGGTCCTTGAGGCCGGTCTGACCGATTTCGATGATCTTCTTGGCAATCAGTTCGGTGAGGGGATCGTTGCGATCCTGTACGCCAATCGCACGGAGGGCCTGTTCGTAAGCTGTCGAAAGCCGCGCGATCTCTTCCGGCCCAAGAGGCGAGTTTTGAAGTATTCGGTAGATGGCCAATTAGTATCCCCCCCGACACAGCGTAGCACCAGTCCACTGAGGGAGCATTGCGAATTAGGAGCCAATTTTACAGAGTTGCTATGGAGCGTCACTTCGAGGGCTTGAAGGACTGAGGGCCGTTGAAGATGCAATCAGCAGGCCGATGCCATCTGAGCGGAAATGGGCCGCCCCGGAGGACGGCCCATTGGTCGTACGGTTTACCAACGGCCGGTGCCGAAGCTGAAGCCGATGCTCGGGCCTCCGCCGTAATAGCCGTAACCGCGATCGTAGTAGCCGGGCCCACCATAATAGCCGTAGCTCCGGCGGACCACGTAGCCGTCGTCTCCGCCATAGTAGCGTTGGACGTAGCGGGGACCACGGGTCCGGTAGCATCGGCCATACTCGTCGCAAACGAGACGGACCCGCTCGATGCCCGCAGCCTCCGCTGACGCGACGGCCGCAGGCGCAAGGGGAGCAGCAGTCGCAGAGGCCGCCATCACGGTCGCCGCAATCGCTCCTAGCACGATGGTCTTCATGGATGTTCTCCTTCCGCTGCGAGATCAGTCGATCTCTTCGATGACGCGACGTTCGTGGGGTTCGACGATATAGGTACGGCTGTCCCGGTTGATGTACCGGTACTCGCGAAGCGTCGGAGCATCCCGATAGACCTCTTCGGGGAATGCCTCGATCTCCACGCCCTCCGGCACCCGCTCGCCGGTCCGGATCTCCGTGCGGACCGTGCTGCCGGTCGTGCGGCGCTCGCGCTCGACGGGGCGGGCCTTGGCATGCTTGCGGATCACCTCGCGATCACGATCGCTGAACGTCATCTTGCGCTGTTCGGTGCTCGCGGGCGCCGACGCGGTCGAGCGGCCGGAGTACGGCAGAACGGCGACGATCTTGTAGCTTGAAGGTTCCACGATCACGATCTCGTCCTTCACCAGCACGAAGTTGTAGCCGCGATACTGCGGCACGATCTCCACGACATCGGCCGGCAGCGGCTGCAGGCGGACGTCGCGCGGCACGACCGTGCCCACCGACAAGGAGAAGTTCACGTTGGTGAGCGGCTGCACGTTCAGGTGCGAAATGGACGTGCTGATGCGAGTCCGCTGCTGATCGTTGATGTTCACCGACGCATTCACGTTGGTGTTCGACGAACGATCGGCCGTGTTCTGCTGATTGTTCGGCTGCTGGGCCGTGTTGGTCGAACCGCTCCCTGTCGGCGACTGGGCCTGGTTGGTGCTTGAAGCAGGCGGGTTGGCGCTTTGCGTCTGGGTATTCATGTTCGAAGGAGAAGTTGTCTGCGCCTGGCCTGAAGGCGTGGTGGTCTGGTTGGATGGTTGAGTGGTCTGCGCCTGGTTGGTCGAATTGTTCGAGGATGGCGCCTGCGTGGTGTTGGTGCCCGTACCGGAATTGGACGGCTGGCCTGCGGCGGTCTGACCGGTCGACGGCGGAGTTTGCGTCTGGGCCGAGTTCGTCGACGGATTGGCGTTTTGCGCGGATCCCGACGACGAGCTGGACGGTGTCGAAGTCGAAGAACGCGCCGTCGTCGTCTGATTGGAATCCTGCTGTCGCTGCGTAGCAGGCGGATTGGTGTTGGACGTGCTCGGAGAAGACTGCGCGAAAGCTGAAGTCGCGATCGCGACTGCTGCAGTCGTGGCCAAGAATAAACGCTTGTTCATCTGAACCTCCTAAATGCGGACGTCGATCAAACCCCCGATGCACCGCGCAGTTCCTTTCCGGGAAATGGTCGGCAACGCAGACGGCAACATTTCTTACGGCAGGCGTAGAATTACTGTGTCGCGAAATGGGACGTGCCGGCCTGAGGCGGGAACAACCGGAACTTCGGTCCCGTCTGCTCGTTGGCCGTGACTACTTTCGAATTGTATGAGGAGGACAACATGAAGAAGCTGATCGTGTGCGGCGCTCTCGCCGCTTTCGCCCTCGGCACCCAGGCTGCCAGCGCCGCTGAGTTCTACATCGTCCGCGACGCGACCACCAAGAAGTGCACCGTCGTCGACACCAAGCCGACGACGACCACCACGACGGTCGTCGGCGACGGCGTCTACAAGACCAAGACGGAAGCCGAGTCCGCCGTGAAGACCACCAAGGTCTGCACCGAACAGTAACGGCCATCGCAGGGCCAAACCGGCCTCGCGAAGACGTTCTGACAGCAATTGGAGGAGAAAATGCCTGTACTGATTTTATGGGCCGTTCCCGCCGTCCTCGTTGTTGGCGGCGTCGGCTATTGGATAGTTCACATGCACTGAGCGATTAGACGCTCGCACGAACGGCTCGTCCGGCATTCGGACGGGCCGTTTTGTTTTCGGCCTTCACGGACGTCCAAACATACAGAATCCGCAAATGTTCCGGGGAGCGAACGGAGACTCCGTTCTCGAATCCTTCGCACCCGCTAACTTTGTCTCACGCCTGGAGCGTTCTGTGAGCGACCAGCTCGCGGTATCGGCGTTCGTACTCCTTCGCCATCCGGCTCGCGGCGAAGCGCTCCTCGAACCGGGCACGGACCACTCTTCTGTCCAGCCGCCTCAGTTCGTTCACCGCCCTGATAGCCTGCTCCTCGTTATCCACGATAAAGCCGGTAACGCCGTCTTCCACCACTTCGGGCACCGAACCCGCTCGGTAAGCAATCACAGGTGTCCCGCACGCCATCGCTTCGATCATGACGAGCCCGAACGGTTCGGGCCACCCGATCGGAAACAGCAACGCGTCGGCCCCGGCGAGGAATGACTGTTTCCTGATTTCGTCCACCTCGCCGACAAGTTGGATCTCCCCGCCATCGATGTTCGGTTCGAGTTTCTTCTTGAAGTAGGCCGTCTCCGCGCGAGGTATCTTGGCCGCTATCCGTAGCGGCATCCGCGAGGCGCGGGCGATGCGTATGGCGGCTTCCGGTCCCTTGTCCGCCGTCAGCCGCCCGAGAAAGGCCAGGTACGAACCACGCTGGTAGGACGGCTTAAACAGACCATTGGGCAGCCCGTGCTGGATCGTCGCGATCCAGTCCGCGTCCGGGAGCGGTCCACGCTGGTTGTCGGAAATCGAGACGAAGGCCGCGTTCGGAAAAGCCCCGATCACGTCGGACAGACCGGGAAGGTCGAGCCGGCCGTGCATCGTCGTCAGAAACGGCACGTCGGTCCGGCTCAGCACCGGAAGGGGCAGCCAGTCGACGTGGGAATGGATCACATCGAAGTCGCCCGACCGCTTGGCGATGGCCTCGATCAGCAGCGCGCATGCGGCGTTCGGATCCGCAGCCCTCCGGCCCAGGCGCAGCGCGCGCGGCCAGACAGGGTGGAGCTTTCCCTTCGTCTTCGAATCCCCGCTCGCGAACAGAGTGACGTCGTGTCCGAGCTCGACAAGTTCGTCGACAAGCCAGGCGATCACGCGCTCCGTGCCGCCATAAAGCTTCGGCGGAACGCTCTCGGCCAACGGAGCAAGCTGGGCGATCCGCATCGGCTAGGCCCCGATCACGAACCGCAGGGCGATCACGATAACCGCGGAAATGAGGTATGAAATCGCGAGCAGCGTCCAACTTGGCCTTGTGCTCTCGCGAACCACGCTTGCGACGAGCATCTTCATGCCCGTCAACATTCGTCTTCGGGAAGCCGGTGCAGGTAGGCTATCCCGAAGCTGGCGAGTTCTTCGGCATCGCTCTCTCGCTCTTCCCGTCTCCTGTGCAGATAGCGCTCGAGCAGGCAGCGACGGCTGTCCTGAACGTCCACGTCAGGATGCGCCGCCAGGTACACGGTCCAGGCCGTCTCGGCCGCCTTTCTCACCGTGACTTCATCGACCATCCTCATGCTCCAAGCGACCGCATCCAGTCGCTGCCAACTCGGCGCGATGGCGAAAGTTTCCAGTTTTCCCCGAGGCTTCGACCTTTGGCGGAGAAGCGCTCGGCAGATCTATCAGGAAGCTTTCGCCCGCACGCGGTCGCGGGCGACTCGGCGGCGTTGCCGGCGTTCGGCTCGACCAAGCCGTGCCGAGTCGTGTAGACGAGGCGCCGGCAGTTCGGCTGCGGGTAGTTCTCTTGCCGGCTCCGGCTCGCCAGGCCGGGCTTCCATGAACTCCAACAGTCCGCGGCCCTTCTCGGTAATGCGCCAACCCCCGTTCAGGCGCTCGACCAGTCCTTGCGAGAAGATGTCCAAATCCGGCACGCGCGCGGCTAGGCGCTTGGTCCGTTCGGCCCAGTCTCGTCCACTCGTCGCAAGAATCGCCATGTCACGCTTGAGGTCCGACATGACGGCGAATCCGTCGGGATAGCTCACCAGGATCTTGAGCACGGTGACCTGGAAGTTCACGCCCCGCTCCCTACCCCTACCGCCACATCGTCGGCGCGTCGTGAAGAGCTTCGCGGCCGACCTCCTTCAGCCTCTCGGGCGAGGTGTCGCCATTCGTCGCTGCTTCCAAAATCCTTGAAGCCACGTGGGCGCGTGCGCCGGTCCCATAGCGCGAAACGTCTTCGCAGACCTCGTCGAGGACGGCGCGCAAAAGCGCGGTCGTTGCCGGATCGAACATGGGAAACCCCAAAGGAAGAATGATCGTAGCGCAATCGTACGGGCGTCGAATTCAACAGTGTTAAGCACCCCAATATCCCGCCAAGTCTACACTTGAAGTCGGGTTCGGCAAGCTCGGAAAAGTCGCCGCACCGCACGCGGATTGAGTCCGTCTTCGATCGAAATGTTTGTGCTCCAGCTCGGACTTTCGAGTGACCGCCGCCCCGCGCCGAGCACCCCATCGCCTCTTGGCACCGGGGCAACTAGCAACCATTGCCTGTTTTTCCCGTTGTCCGGCCGTGCAAGAAAACGTGGAAAGGGGTGACCCGATGAAGAAGATTGCAATGATTACGGCGACGATCGGCGCTCTTGGTCTCGGCTCGATCGCAGCGCCGTCGCCAGCCGAAGCTCATTGGCGAGGCGGCTGGGGACCCGGCATCGCCGGCGGCCTGATCGCGGGCGCGGTGATCGGCGGGCTTGCCTCCTCGGCACATGCCTGGGGGCCGGGCTACGGCTACTACGACTACGGTCCGGGCTATTACGGCGCCGGGTATTATGGCGGACCCTACGCCTACGATGCTCCCTACCGATGGGGCGGCGGCTACGCCACGACCTACTACACGGCACCGCTGTCCTATGGTTATCGGTACCGTCGCGTTGTCCGGCCCGCCTACGCCTATTACGGCGGCGCCTATCCGGTCGTGCGGCACCGCTGGCACCATCACCACTGGTGAGACGTGCTTCCCTCGAGGCCCCGTGAGGCCGCGCTCCGAACGGGCGCGGCCTTCTCGTTGCGGGAAGCAGGATATGGTCACCACCATCCGGCCGTGAAGAAGTCGTGCCGGTCGAGCGCCAGCCTGGCTTGGGCTGGCTTTCTCGCGGATTTCGCCCACCGCTTCGCCTGCAGACGAGATCCCGCGCGCTTGCGCTCAGGCAGCTCTTTCTTGGCGTCGGCAGGTGCTGCAGGCATCGAGGCCATCGCCTCTCGCGCCGATTGCTGCCCTTCCTCGGGCATCGGATGAGCCTGTGCCATCTTCGGAACATCGGCGCGCGGCCGCGTGTCGAAGACGATCTTCTCCGGAAGGCTCCTCGCCGACCGGATCCTGATAGTCGTCCTGTCCGGATCAGTCGTGTCGGTACGCTCGATCGGCGCCGGCAGATAGCGGAAGAGCAGCGCCAGCAGCAACCCGCCCACGAACACGATGTATCTGACGATCGGCATGACCACACTCGCAGCTCAAGGATTTGCTTCTCGGCGGGTGCCTAACGTCGGCTTGCGGTGGGTCGCCCCACCCCCCTCGACCCGCCGCGGTGGATTTAGTCCACCTCTTGGACCACGGTGCGCGTCGATGGATCGACCAGCATCACGCGTTCGCCGGAGTAGACGTAGCGGTATTTGGTGAGCGACGGACCCCAGTCGGCGGGCACCGCCTCGAGCTCGACGTCGCGCGGCGCGGGCTGACCCACGACGATTCTCTCGCGAGTGTCGACCGGGCGGATCTTGTGCTCGGTGACGTAGGTGCGGATCTTCGTGCGGTATTCCGGCTCGATCTGCACGGCGGCATGGCCGGTGCCTGTGGTGGTGACCACCGTCGACTGAGCCATCGCGCCCGTCGAGATGAACGAGGCGGCCGCGGACATCAGCAGCAGCTTCTTCATAAGTCTCTCCTGTCCGCTGAATGCGGCGCTGCGTGAACCGCCGAGTGATGGCAATCGTTCCGGGAGCGCAGCAGGAGAGCTTCCTCTTGTCCCATTCGTTCGATGCGTTCCGACTGCTTGAGACGAGCCGGAGCGAAAGCACTTCCGTGGGGTGCGAAGCGACCGGAATGCCTCGGCTCGTCAGGCGACGGGCACGCCATAATATGCATTCACGGAGCGCGTGGTCGCGGGGTCACTCCAATTCCAAGTGCTCTCGTCGGCGTATTTGGGGGCGCCGCGGAGCTGGTCCTGGGTGATGCCGGTGACGTAGCCGCCGAGGTTGGTATCGTATTTCAGGGCCTGCCAAGGTAGCGGATAGTGATCGTCGCCGATGCCGAGCAGACCGCCGAAGCTGAGCACTGCGTACGACACCTTGCCGCTGACCTTGTCGATCATCACGCGCTCGATGTAGCCGACCTTTTCTCCGTCGGATCCGTACACGTTCGTGCCCTCGACCTTATCGCTTCCAATGAGACTGAAAGTCTCCCGATCTTCCATGGCCATATCGACCTCCTGGAGTTTGCTGTTTCGCGGTCAACGGCTGCAACATCGCATCCGTTCCTAAAGCAGCCACCGGGTGTGCCCGGGGCGGTCCATGCGGCTTTCGAGCTTCCGACGAGCGGGCGCCGGCGCTCGCGCTACTGCTCGAGACCGCCCACAAGCCGATGTTGCGGGTCTGGGCGGAGCAGACCGCATTTGAGCTCAAAGACTCCTTGAAGCGCCGGGGGTTACCGCTGGAGGCCGTGGTTTCGAAGGTCCGGGACAGCGCCTACGCCAGCGGACGCGGCACCAACTGGGTGAGACCGGGTCGCCGCCGACATGAAGCTTGACGGACTCCCTCGCGAGAAGGTGTTGGCCACGATCGTCAGCCTGCTGGAGAAGACGCTCATCCGGGTCGGCAACGCCGAGTACGCCGAGAAGAACAAGTCCTACGGGCTCACCACCATCCGCCGCAAGCACGTTGCGATCGAGCGGGGCGTCCTGCGGTTCGAGTTCACGGGCAAGTCGGGAAAGCAGTGGAAACTGCGGGTTGAGGACAAGCGCATCGCCTCGATCGTCAAGCGCTGCGCCGACATCCCGGGGCACGAGCTCTTCAAATACCTCGACGACGTGGGAGGGCCGCGCACCGTGGATTCGGGCGACGTCAACGCCTACATCAAGAACATCACCGGCGAGGACTTCAGCGCCAAAGATTTCCGGACCTGGGCAGGAACAGTGCTGGCGGCACTGGCGCTCTCGGAATTCAAGAAGTACGACAGCCAGGCGGAGGCCAAGCGGAACGTCGTCGCCGCAATCGAGAGAGTTGCCAAGCAACTGGGCAACACGCCGGCCATCTGCCGCAAGTGCTATGTGCACCCCGAGGTCCTGAACGCCTACATGTCGGGTGACCTCGTCAAGATGGCCGAAGCAAGGATCGCGCAGAAGTTCAAGCGCCAGTACGCCAAGCTTACGCCCGACGAGGTCATGGTGCTGGCGTTTCTCCGCAAGCGTCTCGACTCCCTGAAGGCCGCCTGAGCCCCGCGTACCAATCGGCATAGGGCGCTTGACCGCGTGCGCATTCATCAGTTGCTTGCCCAGCCGCGACTGTTCGTGGGGAGCAGGTCCCGGATTGCTCATCGGAAGTTTTCAGCGGACGACAAAGTAACGCCCGTTCGGCGTCATGGGACGCTTCAGGCCCGCCATCAGATGAAGGGTTTTCCCCCGGTCACAGCGATCGTCGTTCCGGAGGTGTAGCTCGAGAGCGGATCGGCGAGCATCACGTAGGCGGTCGCGAGCTCCGCCGGCTGCCCGGCGCGCTTCATCGGAACCTGCTTGCCGAAGTTCTTCACCGCCGCCTCCGGCATCGTCGAGGGAATGAGCGGCGTCCAGATTGGGCCGGGCGCGACCGCATTCACGCGGACGCCCTTCTCCGCCAGCATCTGCGCCAGGCCGCCGGTAAAGTTCTGGATGGCGCCCTTGGTCGTGGCGTAGGCCAGCAGCGTGGGATTCGGCATGTCCGAGTTTACGGAGGCCGTGTTGATGATGGTGCCACCGGCCCGCATGTGCGGCACGGTGGCTTTCGCAAGGAAGAACATGGCATGGATGTTCACGTCGAACGTCATACGCCACTCCTCGTCGCTGATGTCGGCGAGATCCTTGAAGCTCGCCTGATGCGCAGCATTGTTGACGAGGATGTCGACGCCGCCCAGCTCCCGGACCGCCCGATCGACGACCTTCCTGCAGTGGTCCGCGGACCGCAGGTCGCCCGCGACCAGAACGATCCTGCGCCCCTCCGCTTCGACGAGGGCCGCCACTTCCTTGGCGTCTTCATGCTCTTCGAGGTAGGCGATCAGGATGTCAGCGCCCTCGCGAGCGAAGGCGATGGCGACGGCTCTTCCAATTCCGCTGTCACCGCCCGTGATGATGGCCCGCTTGCCCCGCAGACGGCCCGAGCCCCTGTAGCTGTTCTCGCCGTGATCCGGGCGCGGATCCATCTTCGCGGTCGAACCGGGCATCGGTTGGCTCTGCTGGGGTACGGCGGCTTAGGATAGTCAGGCATTGTCAGGACGGTCTCCACTAGTCGAGAACCGACAACCTGCTGGCAATGCCCAAGGTTCCTGAGCAGTTGCCCGACCGTCCCCACCGATCGCCGCCCGCGAAGCGCTTGCGCACAGTAGAGACAGCGCGCGTTCGGCCTTGTATTTCGCTCCCGCGCTGTTTCCGTCGCAACAATCGAGGGTCGCCCGATCTGCATACGTCGCTCGCGACGTTGACCCAGTGGCGCTTGCGCTTTGCTCACATTGGCGCTCGCCCGATCTTTATAGACGATCCTGATCCAGATCAGTATCGGATGCCAAGGCGCCTCCGGATAGATTTTACCTGCTTCGCGTCCGCAAGGTGGAGCACGTCACGAGCGCGGGCTTTGACGAAGGGCGCCGTTTCGGCCCGCGCACGTGCTCCCTTAGCGGCGCAACCGGTCGAACAAGCTTGGAGATGGCGCGTTGAATGTCCTCTGAAGAGGAGGAGGACGACATGGATTGGAACCGCGTCGAAGGAAACTGGAAGCAGGTAAAGGGCAAAGTGAAAGAGCAGTGGGGCAAGCTCACCGACGATGACTTAGATGCCATCGATGGAAAAACAAGAGCAGTTGGAAGGAAGACTCCAGCAGCGTTACGGCTACCAGAAGGACCAAGCCAGAAAAGAACTCAACGATTGGTTTGGTCGCCAGAAATGGTAGACCCCTGGAAGCCCGCGGCAACCGTGGGCTTCCTTTTTGCGTGGTGCACTAAGTCTACCCGCCGACCTCCGGGCGCGCGTCACTGCCATCAAGGGAGCGACGAACTCCTTCCCGAATTGGCGCGGCCGAAACAAGCTCGATCAGGCAACTTGAGTAAAGCCGAGAGTGAATTGCGCGCCGAGGTCCAGAGCCACAAGCCCGAGGAGGCTGCCGCTCTTGCGCACTTGCGCGGGCGACTTGCAAAAGAAGCTCAGGGCCAGGCATCCAAAGGCAGCGCGCCAACGCCGCCTGAACTTATTTGCCGTCCTTCGCGAAAGATTTCGCGGCATCCTTGATGGCCTGTACCGCGATCTTCGGCCCCTTCCAACCGATGATCTTGAGCTTCTTGTCCTCCAGCTCGTCAGTCGCCATGAAGAACTTCTCGAGTTCGTCCCGGATTGGCTTTGTCAGATCATCAACCTCATGCAAAGCCTGCTCCGAGTGTGAGTTTCGCGGCACAGCAAACAGACGATCGTTGCGCTCGGATTTCTTTTTGCTCTTCTGTTCGATCTGAAGGACGCCAATAATGCGGCAGGTAACGACAAGTCCTGGAAAGGTCGCGGCGTCATGGATCACCATGATGTCGAGTGGGTCACCGTCGTCTGCTTTGGTAGACGGCACGAAGCCCCAGTCATGGGGATAGCTTAGCCCCGTCAGCAATGACTTGCTGAGGCCGAAGCTTTCAAGCTTAGGGTCATAGGCAAATTTGGCACGGCTTCCGCGGGGCGTTTCCACAACGACATGGACATCCCCGTCTTCCGTAAAGGGCGGAAGGTTGAAGAAATTTGGCATGGCGCACGGTCTCTTTTAAGCAAAGTACCAAGAAAGAGATGACTGGTTAAGCAAAGTACCAAGAAAGAGATGACTGGCCAGTTCCAAGCATTTTCACGCGGACAACCCGTGCGCGCCGTCTTGCGGCGCGCACGGGCGAAACCAGCGGTCTCGGGCGTTGGATTTTAGGCCGCTTGTGCGTGCTGGTTGACCTCGCTCTCGGCGAGCTTAGTCAGAGCCTCGTCGGTCTTCTTTTCCTCGGAGAGTGTTGCCTCCAGCAGCTTCACGGACTGTTTGAGGCCAAGCTCTGCTGCCCATGTCTTCAACGTGCCGTAACGGGCGATCTCGTAATGCTCGACGGCCTGCGCTGCGGCAAGGAGGCCGGCGTCTAGCGCGGGCGCTCCCTTGAGCTCCTTCATGACCTCCTGACCTTCCTCGATAATGCCCAGGATGGCGTCACAGGTCTTGCCCCGCGGCGTCTCGTCGATCTCCTCGAAAACTTTCTCGAGCCGGGCCACGTGCTCTTCAGTCTCGGTCTCGTGCTTCTGGAAGGCGGCTTTGAGATCCTCGGACTGGGCCGCTTTCGCCATTTTTGGCAAGGCGGACAGGATCTTCTTTTCTGCGAAGTAGATGTCTTTCAGCGTGTCGTGAAATAGCTCTTGCAGACTGTTCTCGCTTGGCATTCGAATCCCTCCCTCTTGAGTAGTTACTCGGGAAACTGCAAGACAAAATGTTGGTTCCTATCATGGGCGCTCTGCCAAACATGTGGCGATTTGCGGAGCCGGAGGCTGGCCTGCGGTGGCGAGGCGGCGCCTCGGTCGGGCCATGAAATCTACCGGCGCCCCCACTGCCCAAAGGGGAATAGAACCTCGTCAGCGACTTTAAGGTGTCGCTTGAGGTCTCACCTTCGCCAAAGGCATTCATCACTGGAAAAGCAGTTTGATGTTCAATTGACGCTCCCACTCCGCGGGCGACCTAGAGATCTAAGCGCCGATGCGCCATTTGGAACTTGGCCGCGTTGCTTGGGTTGGCTTCGGTGTGGTGTTCGGCGAGGTAAAGGTGGCAAAAGCTTTAATTTCGAAGGCCGACCTCGAACGGATCGCGCTTCAGGAAATCCGCAGCTTCCCAGGCTCCGAACATGTCCTCTCCGTGGAAATCGAATGCGAGACCGGCGCCCCGTGCGACATCGATTGGAGCCTATACGTCATCGCGAATGATGAAGGCGACCTCGACCGCATTCAATACGCTGTGAAAGTCGCAACCGATCGCCTGAAGCGCCGATATGATCTTCGGCCAGCTGATGTCGGCAGCTCTTCGGCTCCTCGATGATCCCCTCGACGGCCGGCAGATCGACGCCGTCGGTCCTATTTGCACTTGCACGGCATGCCAGCGCCGCACTGGCAACCGTTCGCCCTTTCGATCCACGGTCGATCGGGATGGTCCTCCCAGACCTAGCAGAGCCCTTGGCAGATGGGACAGTTGGGATCAGTCAAAGAACAGCCCCGCGACCATGTGTGCGAAAGTTATCATAAGTCCGGACAGGCAAACCGCTATCGCCACGTCGATGTAGAACAGCAGCCACTCGCGGTCCTCATTGCGCATCTCCCTCCTTGCCCAACTGCTTACGGACCGTGGCTGCGGAGTTGCCTACCTTTTCGACCGCCTTCTGAAGCTCTTCGCGGGTTACGCCAAGCGCATGGGTCCAGTACTTGACCTCGTGAGCCTCATGCATGTTGATCTTGCTGCGGTCAGGCTGACCACGCTTGTTGAGATTATCGGTCACGTTCATTCTCCCTGTTTTGGAGGGCAAACGCAGCTATGAACGGCGCGTTCCTTTGCTCAGGCCCTTGAACGAACTGGCCCGCAAAAGGCCTTCGGAGGTAATGTCGCGGTATTCGATGTCGGCGTAGAACTTCGGCTCGACCCAGGTGGCCTTCGGCTTCTTGATGGTCTTCGTCAGTTTCTGCTTCCTACGGTGTCGAGCGCCTTGCGAATCTGCGCGGACGTCGTCCGGCTCCATCCCGTGCCGACCTTGCCCATGTAGACCAGGTCCTTGCCTTCGTGCTTGCCCAGATAGAGAGCGGCGACGCCAGACGGGTCCTTGATGAAGCCGGCCACCGGGAATTTGCCCTTCTGAACGACCTTGATCTTCTGCCAGGCCTGTACCCGCTCCGACCGGTAGGGCGCGTCCACGCGCTTGGAGACGATGCCCTCGTAGTTCAGCCTGCTGGCGGCGGCGAACAGCGCCTGGCCGTCTCCTTCGTGGTGCTCGCTATAGAGGACAGGCTCCTTGAGGTCATGCTCCTCCATCAGCTCCTTCAGCAGCCTCTTCCGCTCGAGCTGCGGCTCCTTGCGCAGATCCCTGCCGTCCAGCCAGAGCAGATCGAAGGCGAAGTAGATCAGCCGATCCTGATTACCTCTGCCGAGGTCCGCCTGCAGCTCGGAGAAGTTCGTGCGCCCCTCATGAATGACGACGACCTCACCGTCGACGATGGCTCGGCCTTTGATATCGAAGGCGCCTGCAATCCTCGAGAACCTGCCGACCCAGTTGTAGCCGTTGCGCGTATAGGCGCGGCGATCGTCCCCGTCGATCCGGAGCTGGATGCGGTAGCCATCGTATTTGATTTCGTGAATCCATTGCGATCCCGACGGCGCCTTCATCTTCAGGGCCGCAAGCTGGGGAACGATGAACCCCGGCATCTGAGGGGCTTCCGGCTTCGCCGGCCGGTGCCTTGGTGCACTTCGCCACGCTACGCAACCCACAAAAAACCCACCGCCGGTCGGACCGACGGCGGGCAGTCTACCTGCCTTACTCAACGAGTCTTCAAACTTCGGTGGCGGTGAGCTGTTCCGAATCGCCGCCCATACCGTCGCGTTTGCCCTTAGAACCGCACAGCCGGCACGCCCGAGGTTCCTATTCGACGCTGACTGAACTATGGGCGAGAGCCCGCGTTTAACCGACATCATGTCAGACGCCTTCGACTACTTCAGGGCTTACGCTGTTCGAGCTCTTTGCAGGGCCCGATCGATGCCGCAGGGCAGGATGAAGCATCTGCAGCTTGTGGCTGGTCGTATCTATAATCTCCTCAAGAAGGAGGCCGCTTACGGTCCGAACACGCAACACCTTGAGGACTTCCGGGCAGCCCAGAAGCTCGAGAGGTCTCTCGATGGCCCGCCTGCCGGCGGCCCGAATATCCGAAGTGACTTTGCGCAGCCGAACCAGCGGAGCGCCGGACGGGGGGCTCGTTGAGTGGCGTCCCCCGACACCCGCACCGTGGCAAGCCTCCTGCGGGAATACGCGCCGCGCACCGCTTTGCGCGGAGGCAATCCCTACCGGGCGAAAGCTTATTCGCGCGCGGCGGACACCCTGGCGGCCCTTGCCGTCCCGCTCGACGTCCTCGTCGCTGAAGATCGGCTGACGGAGATCCCCGGAGTCGGCGATGCTATCGCCGACATCATCACCAAGCTTCACAAGACGGGCAGTCATCCCAGCCTCGAAAAGCTGCGGAAGGAGATTCCCGAGGGCGTGCTCGAGATGCTCGCTGTGCCCGGCCTTCGTCCGGAGAAGGTGTTGCGCCTGTACAAGGATCTCGGCATCGCCTCGCTGGCGGAATTGGAGGCCGCCGCCAAGGACGACCGCATCAAGAAGGCCAAGGGTCTGGGCGCCGCGTTGCAGACCAAGATCCTGCAGAACCTAGCGATCGCCAAAAGCGGAGAAGGTCGCCTTCACCTGCACCGTGCCGCCGCCCTGCTGACACACGCCAAGGACTCAATCCGCAAGTCCCGCCCCGAACTCAGGCGCGTGACGCTCGCTGGCGATTTCCGTCGAGGCTGCGAGCTCGTGGGCAACCTCGCAATCGTTGCGGAGGCCGCCAAGGCGGAAAAGACGTCGATGCAATCGGCCGAAGGGTTGCAAGTCCGGGTGTCCGACCGCAAACATTTCGGCGTCGCCCTTCTCTTCGCCACCGGCTCCGCCGCTCACATCGAGCAGCTCCAAACCTTGGCCGCCGAGAAGGGGATGCGGTTGGACGCTGACGGCTTGCACAAGGACCGCACGCTGGTCGCCGGCGAGGAGGCCGAAATCTACCGAGCTCTAGGCCTGCCCTTCATCGATCCCGAGCTCCGGGAGGGGTGCGGCGAGGTCGAGCTGGCTCTGAAGGGTAAGTTGCCGAAGCTCGTCACCGACAAGGACTTGCGCGGTATCCTGCACTGCCACACCGATGCCTCCGACGGGACAGAGACTCTGGAGACTATGGCGAAGGCGACGTGCCAGCGCGGGTTCGAGTATTTCGGGGTCGCCGACCATTCCAAGTCCGCGCGTTATGCCGGAGGTCTGTCGGTGGAGGAGATTACGCAGCAGCACCGGGAAGCCGCTTCGGCAAGGATTTCCGGATCCTTAAAGGCATCGAGTCCGACATTCTGGCCGACGGCTCGCTCGACTACGACGACGAGGTGCTTGAACGTTTCGACTTCGTCGTCGCCAGCATTCACGGCCGGTTCAAACTGGACCGCAAGGCCCAGACGCAGCGCTTGCTTCGCGCCATTTCCGATCCTCACACGACCATTATCAAATGGCCCGCAAGGGCGGCGTCCCTGCCGACCGGGTCCTAAACGCGATGCCGCTCACGGATATCACGCGCTACCTGCGCCAGAAGCGGCGCTCGCTCGCCCGCGCCGCCTGATGCCGTCAGCGGAGGATCTCTCACTGGTGGGAAAAGTCCTGGCCGTCGCGTCCGATCGCGGTCACCACTTCAGCAAGCCGTCACGGGATCAGATCGTACTAGTGGAAGGCCATGGCGTCGAAGGGGACGCCCACGCCGGCGCGTTCGTCCGGCACCGTTATCTCGCCCGTCGTCAGCCGCACCTTCCCAATCTGCGGCAGGTTCACCTGATCCCATCCGAGCTCTTCGCGACCCTCTCGGATGCCGGCTTCTCAGTTGCAGCGGGAGAGCTCGGCGAGAACATCACCACCGCCGGCTTGGACCTCGAACGGATGCCGCTCGGGACGCTGATCGAGCTCGGGCCGGCCGCGGTCGTTGAGCTGACCGGCCTCCGGACGCCCTGCGCCCTCATCGACCGCTTCCGAGCCGGCCTTAAGCGGCAGGTGCTCTCGTCGGCGGAAAGGGGCCCTCTATTCAAATCCGGCGTGCTGGGCGTGGTACGGACCGGCGGGACGGTCGCGGCTGGTGATGCCGTGCGGGTTCGCCTTCCGCTCTCCTCGCTTAGGGCCTTGCCGGCTCTGTAGAAAAGAGACCCGGCCATGCCCCGAAAGTCGATCCTGCCTCATCGCCTGCAGCCCATGCTGGCCACGCTGACCGATTCACCGTTCGACGATCCCAATTGGGTCTTCGAGGACAAATTCGATGGTTTCCGCATGGTCGCGGAAATCCGGCGTGGTCGGGTCGCACTCTATAGCCGCAACGGGAAAATCATCAGCCATTCCTATGTTGAGGTCGCGAAAGCCCTCGAGGACGTGAAGGCGGATGCCGTGATCGATGGCGAGCTCGTCGCGATCGGGAAGGACGGCGTATCCCATTTCCAGTTGCTTCAAAACGCACTGCGCCACGAAGCCAAGCTTCTCTATTGCGCATTCGACCTCATGTTCGCAGATGGCGAGGATCTGCGTGCGCTGCCGCTCCTCGAGCGCAAGAAACGGCTAAAGACCATCTTGCCGCGCCACAAGCTGATCGCATTCAGCAAGCACCGCAAGGGCAGCGGCACGAAGTTCTTCGCAGAAGCCGAGCGGAGACATCTCGAAGGCATCATGGCCAAGCGCGCCGACAGCCCGTACGCGTCCGGACGCCGGACCGCCGACTGGCTGAAGGTGAAGACCGCGCAGCGTCAGGAGGTTGTGATCGCCGGCTTCACGGCGCCGAAGCGAACCCGACCCTTCTTCGGGGCGCTCGTCCTCGCGGTGAGGGAAGATGGCGCATGGCGGTACATCGGGCACGTCGGCACCGGTTTCAGCCACCAAGTTCTGGAACAGCTTCACGGCAAGCTCATGAGGCTCAAGACTACCAAGTCGCCCTTTCCTGCCAAGGTGAAAGACGAGCGGGTCACGACCTGGGTGCGCCCCTCGTTGGTCGCGGAGGTGAAGTTCGCAGAGTGGACCAGCAAGGGCGAGCTGCGCCAGCCGGTCTATCTCGGGCTGCGGTCCGACAAAAACCCCAAGGACGTCGTTCGCGAAAGGAAGTGGTCGCGAAAATAGCGCCGCCAAGACGAAGCATACGACCTGTTCAGCCGGGCTCGCGCTCGGATGCCGAAGGCCACGGCGGCATGGGCGGCAACCCGAGAGCCTTGCGTACGGGTCCGAACGATCGACGGTGAGCTGCGCATGCCCCGAGCCTGGCGAGCGCCTCATAATGAGCCGGCACCGGGTAGCCCTTGTGATCCGCGAATCCGTAGCCGGGGTGACGCGCGTCGAGCGTCCGCATGACCCTGTCTCGCTCGACTTTCGCGAGGATGGAGGCGGCGGCGATGCTGGCGGACTTGGCATCGCCTTTGATGATGGCCTGCTGAGGGATGTCGATTTCCTTCAAACGCTTCGCATCGATCAGCAAGTGCTGCGGCGTCAGCCCTAGTCCCCGGACAGCACGCTGCATCGCCTGGATGCCTGCCCAATAGATGTTGATCGCGTCGATCTCCTCGACCTCGACGAACGCTACACACCAACTCTCTGCCTTTTCCTTGATCTCCTTCGCTAGTTCTTCGCGAGCCGCCGCGTCAAGCTTTTTCGAGTCGTCGATCCCGACGATCCGCGTGCCGGGTTTCAGGATCACGGCGCCAGCGGAGACCGGCCCGGCGAGAGGGCTCATTCCGGCCTCGTCCACTCCTGCCACGGCATGATGGCCGCTTTCCCAGAGAGAGGTCTCGAAGCGGAGCATCTTGCGGAGGCGCTGCCCTTCGGACCGATTTGCGAAGCGGCGTTTGTCGATTGAAGCCAGTATGGCACGGGCTCCCGCGCGGGTGTCGGCCCGCAAGATCTGCTCGACGCTGGCCTCGAGCGGTCTTTTCTCGACGACATAGCACTGACGCAATAGATCGAGTGAATACTGGGACATCGCTGTCTTGGCGAAGACTGACTGTGCGGAGCGTGTCGTTGAACTTTGTGGCGATTGTCTGAAGCTATTTCGCGACGCACTCAAGCAAGTGTAGCCCGTCGTCCACGCGATCTCGTCCGGCGCGCCGACGCTTTCAGGTCAACGACCAAAGCAAATGACGCTGAATCCTTGGTTTGAGCCGCTTACGGCCTTTGAGCCATTCCTGAAAAGTTCCGCCCCCGGCGCGAAAGATAGCCCTTGCCCCGCGGCTGCGGAGAGGCGCAGGCTGTAGTCATCACAGCCCGGACCTCGGCTGCTATCTGTGATGAGAACGCCAGTAGCGCTCCCGCCTACTCGAACAAGGGAGCAGCGCCATGACGAAGCGGCGTCGTTTCAAACAGACTAGATCTTTGGAAGAGCGCCTTGCCGAAGAGGCTCAGCGTTTGCGCGAAGAAGCGAGCCTGCTTCCGCACGGGCCTCTACGCGAGCAGGTCATCCGGAAGGCGCGGCAATGTGAGACCGGCTCGCACATGAGCGACTGGCTGTGCTCGCCCGGACTGAAGCCGCCCGAGTGAGCCGCTCCAGTTGAAATTGCTGCATCGGGGCTGGTTGACCCTCCATGGCAGAGTCGTTCGGCAAAGAATTCACCATCGTCGAGGCGACCTCGGACTCGGGATCAACGACGGAAATATGGCTCGCTCTCGCTAAGCCGAGCCAAGCTGTAACCCTGGTCCTTGCGGCCGTACCGGAAGGCTGGACAGCACACGTTTTGCCGAGCGTCCTGTCTGATAAGCAGCAAGAAATATTCGAGGAAGTACACCTTCAACCCGGCGAGGTTTACAAGCTTTCGACTGAGTAAGCGGCTCGATTGACGCGACCTGGGCCTCTGACGAGACCGCGGCGCATGATCGATCACGCGAAGGCCCTGGTCGCCTTTATTCGCTTTTCGGCTGGAGTATACGCAAAGCCTGATCGCGTCATTCCGGCGTAACGCGCTTCTTGAGAAACTCGCCCACTGCCTGCAGCAGGAGAGGGTGCATCTTGGTCCTCTCTCGATGCGCGATTTCGCGCAGAGCATCGTAGGTCGCCGGCTCCAAGTAAAGCGACATCTGGCGTGCTCGCTCCTTCAGCGTGCCACGCGGCGGCGAGGCCGGCGCCCTGGCCCCGCCAAGATCGGTCGACGGCGACGTGTCGCCGGCCGGCAAGCGGTCGGTAAGAGCCTTGAGGCCAGGCATGTAAGCCCCGGCGAAACCGAGACCTGCCAAGGCCCAAATGGCTGTCCCGGTCCAGAAACCCTCCGCGAATAGTCCGAACGCGATCGTCGCCAGTCCGCTCACGATGGATCCGCAGAGCAGCACCAGGCGCGCGTCGATCCTGTCGGTGAGCGTCGTCAGCACCGGAACGGCGAGCATGTAGCCAAATGCATAACCGCTCGCCATGAGGCCGCCCTCCGCGGCGCTCAGGCCCCAGGCCGGCATGAGATGCTGGGCGAGATTGGCGGACAGAGCGACGTGCGGCAGCAAATTCCCGATCTGTCCGAGACACATCGCGACAATCAACGACCGGCCGTTCAGGCCCACGATTCGACCGCTCATCTTCCCGCCTAGCCGATTACGAACATCCGCAGCCGGCGGCGCCAGCCCTCTTTGCACCCTCATCGGCGGCGCAGCAGGCTGCGGCGTCCTGCTTGGCAGGACCGCCGCAGCATCCGGATGCGCCATCGCCGCCCTCGACCCCGCCGCGCGTGCAGACGCCAGTCTCTGGCAGTTCGAGCTCGACGCGCTCGGCGGCCTCTCTGTCGCCGGCGATGTCGGCCGCAATCGAACGGACTTGTTCGTACCCCGTCATCATCAGAAAGGTCGGGGCGCGACCGTAGGCCTTCATGCCGGCGAGATAGAAGCCGCGATCGTCCTGCTCGAGTTCGCGCGCCCCGTGCGGACGTACGGTGCCGCAGGAGTGCTCGTTTGGATCGATCAGCGGCGCGAGCGCGACCGGCGCTTCGATCGCCGGATCGAGCCGGAGCCTGATCTCGCTCAAGAAACTGAAGTCCGGGCGGAAGCCAGTCGCGACCACCAGTTCGTCCGCGAGGATGCTGCGTCCGCAGCAGGCGGATGAGGTCGTGATCCGGAGCCGGCCATCCGCTTGCGTGATGCCGGCGACGGGAAAGCCGGCCTCGACCTGGACCTGGCCCGACGCGACAAGCGACGCAAAGTGGGCGCCGAGCTCGCCGCGGGCGGAGAGCTTGTCGTTCGCCCCGCCTCCAAAGCTTTTCTCGGGGTTGCCGCTCCGGAGCAGCCAGATGGGCCGCGTGCCCGGCGCCTGCTGAGCGAGAGTTGTCAGATCGCTTAGGGTGCCGATGGCCGAATGCCCCGCCCCCAGAACGGCGACGGTCTTGCCCGCAAACCGGGCTCGCTCCTTACCGAGGACGTCCGGCATCCCGTACGAAATCCGCGCGGCAGCCTCGCGCTCGCCGATCGCCGGCAGTCCGCCGGCGCCGGCGGAGTTCGGCGAGCCCCAAGTCCCGGACGCGTCGATCACGGCGTCGGCGCGCAGCGTCTCGGGACCCTTGCCGTTCTGGTAGCGGATCTCGAACGGCGCCGCCTCCCGGCCCTTGGTCTTGGCCTTGTCGAAGCCGACGCGACCGATGGCGGTGACGCGACTGTTCGTCCGGATCATGTCGCGCAGCACTGTCCTGGTCGCCAGCGGCTCGATGTAGTGTTCGAGCAGCTCGGCCCCGGTGGGATAGACCTGCGGGTCTGGCAAATTCCAGCCCGTCGGCGCCAGCAGGCGCGCGGCCGCCTTGTCGATGCTGTACTCCCACGGGGAGAACAACTGCACGTGCCGCCATTGCCGTATGGAGTGTCCTACTTCGGGCCCGGCCTCCAGCACGATCGGTGTCATGTCGCGTTCGAGAATATGCGCTGCTGCCGCCAGGCCGACCGGCCCGGCACCGATGATCGCCACCGTCTTTCCCGCGCTCATCTCGCTTCTCCTATGTTTCTAGAATCATCGAAAGACTGTTCAAAAAAACTCATGCCGCCGGGCGCGCTGCCGCGCCACACTCGGCTTCGTCGGCGCAGCACTCGGCGACCAGAAAATCCACCAAGCCCCGCATTGTGTCGAACTCGGCATGACAGATCAGCGTCGTACCTTCGCGAAGCTGAGTCACCAGGCCGACGGCGACGAGACCCTTGATGTGATGGGACAAGGTCGAGGCCGGGATCTTCAGCCGCTCCTGCAGTCGCCCGACCGGCAGGCCTGCGTGACCGGCGCGGACGAGCGTCCGATAGATCTTCAGCCGGGTCGGGTTGCCCAGCGCTTCCAAGCGTGCCGCTGCATCGTCAATTTTCATGGCCGGCACTATGCGCCCGCTCGATCCCGCCGTCAACGATACTTCTAGAATATTCGAAATAAAGGCGGCCGGCTGTCGGGGGCTCCCCGGTTTCGGGTTGACGCCGGCCCAATAATTCCATAAGTCTGGATATATGGAAACCGAAGAAGCCGTCCTGGCGCTCGACGCCCTGTCCCAACCGACCCGTCTGGAGGCCTTCCGGACGCTGGTGAGCCACGAACCTGACGGCCTTGCGGCCGGCGACCTCGCCCGCCTGTTGGAAGTCCCGCCGAACACGCTCTCTGCCCATCTGTCGATCCTGACCCGCGCGCGCCTGGTGACATCCGAACGACGCAGTCGCTCGATCGTCTACCGCGCCCACCTCACCGAATTCCGAAACGTCGCGGTTTTCCTGCTGCGGGACTGCTGCGGCGGGCGACCGGAAGTTTGCCAGCCGGTGGTCGAGAGCCTGCAATCCTGCTGCACTCCGAAGCGAAAGGAGCGAAGCCGTGCCTGACCAGATGTACAATGTTCTGTTCCTATGTACTGGCAACTCGGCGCGCTCGATCCTCGCCGAGTCGATCCTTCGCAAGGACGGCGCCGGCCGCTTCCAGGCCTTCTCCGCCGGCAGCACGCCGAAAGGCGCGGTACACCCGATGGCGCTGCGCACGCTCGAGAGCATAGACTATCCCGTCGACGGCATGCGCTCCAAAAGTTGGTTGGAGTTCGCCGCTCCCGATGCGCCGGTGATGGATTTCGTCTTCACCGTCTGCGACAACGCCGCCGGCGAGACCTGCCCGGTCTGGCCGGGTCAACCAATGACTGCGCACTGGGGCATCGAAGATCCCGCCGCGGCCGAAGGCACGGACCTGGAAAAAAAGGCCGCGTTCATCACCGCGTTCCGCTACCTCAGAAATCGGATTGATACCTTCGTGAGCCTCCCGCTGAGGAGCATCGACAAGCTCTCGCTCGGCACCAAGCTGCGCGAAATCGGCCGCTCCGAAGGCGCGACACGCCCAACGCCGAAGGCCGGCTGATGGACACGTTCGACCTTTCGCGGCGCCTGGCGGCCGAAGCGCTCGGCACAGGAATTCTGGTCGCCACCGTGGTCGGCTCCGGCATCATGGCCGAAACGCTGACCAAGGACGTCGCTCTTGCGCTTCTCTGCAATACCTTGCCGACCGGGGCCATCCTGGTTGTCCTGATCACCGTGCTCGGTCCGATCTCCGGCGCACACTTCAACCCGGCCGTCACCCTTGTCTTCACCGGCAAGCGCGAGCTCCCGGTCGATGAGGCCGCGCTCTATGTGGTCGCGCAGATCGCGGGAGGCATCGCGGGAACCGTGGCCGCGCATCTGATGTTCGGACTGCCGCTGCTCGACTTCTCGACCAAGGTTCGGACCGGAGGGCCGCAATGGTTTGCCGAGGCCGTCGCTGCCTTCGGCCTGGTCGCAACGATCCTGGCGGGCATCCGCTTCCAGCGGACAGCCGTACCCTGGCTGGTCGGCTTGTACATCACGGCCGCCTACTGGTTCACCGCTTCGACTTCGTTCGCAAATCCGGCGGTGGCGATCGCGCGCTCGTTGACGAACACCTTTTCGGGCATTCGCCCGGTGGACGTGCCGGGCTTCATTCTCGCTGAGCTGGCCGGTGCGTTCGCCGGGATGCTTTTGATGAACTGGATGCTGGGGCGGCCGAAGGCGCGCGGCCCGGTGCCGATCGCGGAGACCCAAAGATGACCGTCACGATCTATCACAACCCGGATTGCGGCACATCCCGCAACACTTTGGCCATGATCCGCCAAAGCGGCGAGGAGCCGACCGTCATCGAATATCTGAAGACGCCGCCGAGCCGCGCGAAGCTGGTGGAATTGATCGCGGCCATGGGAATCCCCGTCCGTGACTTGCTTCGGAAGAAGGGCACGCCCTACGCGGAACTAGGGCTCGCCGATCCGAAGTGGACCGACGACGATCTGCTCGACTTCATGGTGAAGTATCCGATCCTGATCAACCGCCCTGTCGTCGTGGCCCCGAAAGGCGTGAAGCTCTGCCGGCCGTCCGAAGCCGTGCTGGAGATCTTGCCCAACGGCAAAATCGGTCGGTTCGTGAAAGAAGACGGTGAAGTCGTTGATGCCTGAACTACCCGACCTGCCGTATCTCACTTCGTCCGCCGTATCGCTTCCCGATCTGCATCGTCTGCGACCAGCACCGTCCACGCATAAGCCGCGGATCTTGCTGTTGTACGGATCTCTGCGTCAGCGCTCGTTCAGCCGCTTCGCCGCCGAAGAAGCGGCCCGCCTGCTGGAGGCGTTCGGCGCAGAATGTCGGATGTTCAACCCTTCCGGCTTGCCGCTGCCGGACGATGCGCCGGCCGATCACCCGAAGGTCCCGAATTGCGCGAACTGTCGGCCTGGTCCGAAGGACAGGTCTGGAGCAGTCCGGAACGCCATGGCAGCATCTCGGGCATCATGAAGACTCAGATCGACTGGATCCCCTTATCGATCGGGGCGGTGCGCCCGACCCAAGGTAAGACGCTCGCCCTCATGCAGGTGAGCGGCGGCTCGCAGTCCTTCAATGCGGTCAACCAGCTTCGCGTGCTCGGGCGATGGATGCGCATGATCACGATCCCGAACCAGTCTTCCGTGGCGAAGGCCTACGAACAATTCGACGATGCGGGCCGCATGAAACCGTCGGCTTACTACGACCGCGTCGTCGACGTGATGGAAGAACTGATGAAGTTCACGCTGCTGACGCGCGATTGCTCCGCCTACCTCACGGACCGGTACAGCGAACACAAGGAAGAAGCGGCTAAACTGCAGGAACGGCTCGCCTTGAATAGAGCTTTGTGAAGCGGTCGGCCCCGACGCTGAGTCGGGGCCGCTGTCCTCAAGCTCTGTAGTCGAGCTGCTTGAAGCTGAGATGCTTCACGCCCTCGGGCGCATCCGCGAGTTTGCGGATATTCGCCCACGTCTGCTTGTAGTTCGGGATGATGAATTCGTTCACCCCGGGCGAGACCACGTTCCCTTGTACGCCGGTCGCCTGGGCGAAGAGCATGAAGGTCTGCTTCGGTTTGGCGGTGGGCGTCGGATAGACCATGGCCTGGGTCGAGCCGTTGTCGTTGTAGACTTCGACCAGATCGCCTTGCTTGACCCGCAGCTCGTCCATGTCCTGCGGGTTCATCTGGAGGTAGGGATAGGGCATCCGATCCGTGACGAACTCGTTGTCCTGGTCGAGGTAGGAGCTCTGCCAGGTAACGTTGGCGCGGCCGTTGTTGATCAGGAACGGGAATTTCTTCATCTCGGCTTCTTTGCCGGGCGCCTGCAAACCGCGCCACTGCGTCTCCATGAACCTGGCCTTGCCGTCCTTGCTGTTGAACTTGCCGTCGGCGTAAAGCCGTTTGGTGCCGAGGATCCGCTCGGTGCCGGTCGTTGCTGGCAACACCGCCGCTGTTGTTGCGGCGCCCTTTTTCTGGACGGGCTCCTTCCCGCGCGTTCCTTCGATGGCCGGCCCCTTCAGGACCTCCCCCGTCGTTGTGCCGGTCGAGGTGCCGGCGGCGACAGGCCCCGTGGTCTCGAGCCCGGTCGCGGGCTCCTGGAAGCCGTTCGTACCCATGGTGCGCAGCCGGGCATAAGTGACAAACTCGCCGCCCTTCTCATGCTGATGATAGCCGTCCATGAAGGCATCTTCTTCGGTCTGCCAGTCGAAGCCCTTGAAGTGGTCGGCAATGTCGGCCTTGCCCTGTTCGCGCAGCACCCGTTCCATGTGGTTGGCGATGCGCGCGGCGATCAGGCAATCGGGCAGCGCCTGCCCCGGCGGGTCCATGTACTTCTCGGTCAGCCGCATCCGGCGTTCGCCGTTCATCGAAGTGAGATTGGCCTCCCCCGACGTCGCCGCCGGCAGCCAGACATGGCTCGCCTCGCCGATCTTCGTCGGCACGATGTCGACGTCGACCGCAAACAGCCCGCCCTTCTTGATCGCGTCGACGATCGCGTTGATCATCGCCGGTCGGTCACCATAGGGCGCCGTCATCATGGCGTCCTTCACCATGTCGGTGCGCTTCTTGTAGGCTTGCTTGAACTTGAATGCGTTTAGCGTGGTCTTGTAGTGGTCGCATCCCCAGATGTGATGGACACCGCCCTTGCCGTCGATCAGGAGCTGGTCGACGTACGCGGCGGGCCGTCCCACATGTGCGTCGGACGGGCGGGAGTAGCCCTCCTGGTGCCCACCCATGCGCACGCAACCACCGCCCGGCCGACCGATATTGCCGGTAGCGAGCGCGACATTCACCAGGGCGCCGTTGGTGCGGTAATTGTCGTTGCCCCAGATCAGGCCCTTCTCATACGCAAACATGGTTCGCCGACGTGCATTGGCCGCCTTGGGCTGCGCGATCCACTCCGCGGATTTACGGATTTCGTCAGCGGTAAGACCGGTAATCGTCGCGGCCTCTTCCAGGCTGATTTTGTTTGAGGCCTTCATCTGGTCGAAGTTGGTCGTCGACGCGTCAATGAATGCCTTGTCGAGCCAACCCTTGTCCGCGATGTAAATCGTCCACGCGTTGAACAAGGCGAGGTCCGTTCCGGAATTGATCGCCAGGTGCATGACGTTGTCTTTGCCGGCTTCGACCTCGCAGGCGTTGACCGTCACCGTTCGACGCGGATCGACGATGATGACCTTGGCGCGCTCCACCGGCTCTGAGCCAAACTCGGCCTTCTTCTTGTCCAGCGAGGTTCCGCGCAGGTTGGGGACCCAGTGATTCAGGAAGTAGTTGGTCTGGGTCTCGAGCCCGTTGGTGCCGACCGCGACGATCGTGTCGGCGAGCTCGGCATCTTCGTAGCAGTTGTTGAGCTCGCCCACGCCCATGTCGCGGGTGGCGTGGACTTCCGAGTTGTACGCCGGCCGATTGTGAATCCGGATGTTCTTCACCTTCATGGCGCCGAAGTAGAGCTTGCCGGTGCCCCAGGTGTTCTCATATCCGCCGCCGGCGCCGCCGTGGTCGAACGCCGAGACGAACACGCCGTCTTCGCCCATGTCGTTCATGACCGCGACCGTCACGCGCGCGACGAGGTCGAGCGCATCGTCCCAGCTTGTTGGCTGCATCTGTCCATAACGCCAGACCATGGGAACCGTGAGGCGCTGCAACTGCGTATTGCGCTGCTGAGAGTAGCTCATCTCCGCCATGCGCGCGCCGCGGATCGAGCCCAAGCCCGAATTCACGACGCAGTCCTTATCGGGCTTGATGACGATGTGCACATCCTGCCCGTTCTGGCGCACGATGTTGTACATCGAAGGCGAATACCAGGCGACGGTCTCCGCGCCCTGTTGCTTGCTCAGATCGGCGCCGAACTTGTTCTGATCGGGTGCCGTCCCGCCCTGTTTACTGGTGGACCAGGTGTATGCCTTGTAGCCGCATCCGACGATGCAGTAGTGGCACGTTACGTTGGACTCCTTGGCGTCCGCGGGGATGATCGGGAGCCGGTCGATTTGACGCTTGTAGGCCATGATCGTTCCTCCCCTTAGAGCACGTTGGAAAGGCGGCCGTAGAGTAGTTCGTCCACGCCTTCGGCGTAGATGTCGCCCTTGTCGTCGACGCGCAGCACGTATTGCGGGAGATTCTGCGTGGCCTGGCCCCAGATCTGCTGGCCGCCCGCCTCGCAGTCGAACCGGGAATAATGGCCGGGGCAGTTCATGGTGCGATCGGCCGCGCTGTAGTTGAGGGTGAAGCCCTTGTGCGGACAGGTCGTCGTGAAGCCGACGATATCGCCTTCGGCACCGACCCCGCCCTGCACTTGCTTGCCGAGCTTCAGGAGCACGCCCGGGGCCCTGTCGTCCGGATAGGCGACGTTCAGAGGCTCGTTGAGCTTGAGATCCTTGATGTTGGCCAGGCGATTGACGGGATAGTCCACCCTCGCGGCGGCTGTCGCAGCCTGGGTGGGGGATGGCGAGATTGAGCTGACGGCAACGCCGGCAGCGGCGAGACCCGCCCCGCTCATGAAGCGACGGCGGCCGACATCGACCATACGATCGCAGCGCGACATGGTGAATGCTCCTCGACCTTCGCCAGTACGCCTACTGGCGGCTGTTTCCTCGAGATCGGCCCGATACGCCTACCGGCCCGGAGCGCCCGCTTCTGTCGCACGCCCTTCACATCGAGGGGGTACGATGTGTCGAGACGTCTCGACATATTTAATAGTCGAAACGTGCTGGCTTGTCACCTTCCCTGTGGGGTAAACATGACGCACCTAGACGAATCGCGCGGAGATTACGGAATGCGGAAATCCATGCTGGCGGTTGCCAGCCACGCCAGCATGAGGTCGGCCGAAGGAAGTCTGACGGAGCCTCACGCGATCTCCGCTCTTGCTGCACTCGCCCAGCCGACGCGGCTGGCGATCTTCCGGCTGCTGATGAAGCACGAACCGGTCGGCATCACCGCCGGTGTAATCGCTGACACCATCGGCGCACCGCACAATACCCTCTCGAGCCACCTCGCGATTCTGGTGCGGGCCGGCCTTCTGCGCTCGTCCCGCGAGGGCCGCACCATCATCTACCGGTCGGACGTCGACGGCATGCGCTCCCTGATCGCATTCCTGGTCAACGACTGCTGCGACGGCCATCCCGAGCTCTGCAACCTGGTCGCTGCGGACGCCGTGGCCTGTTGCGCGCCGGCGAAAGCAAAACCGGCGAAGAAGGCGGTCAAGCGGAAGAGCTGATCGATGATCTGAACGCTCTGGGGACTGGCGGTCCAGACGCTGGCAGGGCTTTTCGGCGGTCATGCGGCCGCCGGCGCGGCGCACGAACATCGCTTCGTGCTGGTCGGCCACAGACCGGCTGGGCGCCCCTGAGCGTCGTCTCAGCAAAACCGTCCGCACCATGTGCACCGACGGCCGATCTGACGGATGCCACCGGCACGAACCAGGTCATGTCTTGGCCGGCGGCTTCAGCGGACTGTCGATCCACCTGCGGGCGGCGGGGTCGTGCAGCGGGTCGTCGTCGCAATTGATGCAGACGTAGCGCTCTCCGCCCTTGCCCGTCTTGTCACGGACGAGCTTCATCGAATGCCGTCCCGCCTGATCCGAACCACCGGCACGCGGGCGTCGGTCGCGCTGCGCCTGTCGTGTCTGGCCTCGATCCACGCCTGTACCTGGGGCCGGAGCGCTCGGGCGACAGCCTGCTGGGAAGGCTCGCCGATTCCGTGCTGTACGTGCGAATTGTCCATGACGTCCTCCCTCGCCCGTTCAAGCCGCCGCACAGCGCTCGGTCAAGCGAAGGCGCATCGGCTTGCCGCCGGGCGGCTGGTGCGGGCCGCCGTCGAGTTCGCGCAGCGCCTCGAAAATGTCGTCGATGGTGACGGGGGCCTTCAGCCCTTCCGGAGCCCGTATGGAGGGGCAGGATGCGATCGCCGATGCATCCGAGGCCCATGAAGCTAAAATTGCGCGCTTCTCGCCGAGGCTGAGGCCCGGATGAGAGACCACATCCCGCGGGTGTTCAAACCTTGTCCCGGGATGAAGCAGGTAATCGAAATCGAATACGTTGTCGTCGATCGCGGTCGTCGGCCGCATGGTCGCCTCCTGATTTGGACGAGTTACCGGTGCCGCCGCGTGACATCGCGCGGCGGCGTCGATCGTGTACGTCGCAGGCCGATCAGGCCGCCTTGGATTCGATCTGCTTGACGTTGCCCGAGGTCGCGCCGTTGATGTCAATGCGACGCGGCTTCATCGCCTCGGGGATCTCCCGCACCAGATCGATGACGAGCAGGCCGTTCTCGAACTTGGCGCCCTTGACCTCGACGTGGTCTGCAAGCGTGAACTGCCGCTTGAAGTTGCGCGCCGAGATGCCGCGATGCAGGAAGGTCTTCTCCTCCTTCTCGGCTTTGTGGCCTTCCAAGGTCAGCACGTTCTGCTCGACCGTGAGCGCGACCTCATCCGGCGAGAAGCCGGCGAGCGCCACCGAGATCTGGAAGCGGTTCTCGTCGAAGCGTTCGATGTTGTAGGGGGGATAGGTCTCTTCGGCGGTCCTCTGGACCTCGTCGAGAACGTCGAAAAGGCGGTCGAAACCGATGGTCGACCTCCACAGGGGAGTCCAATCATACCTCATAGCCAAATCCTCCTCAGAGCAAGATGGGTACGAGCCGGCACCGGACACCTGACCGGCGCCCGCCTTGCAGGGCCCTAAGGCACCCTGACCGCGTCTGCGGCGACAAAAAAATTTGGAAGCCGCGTGAAAGTTTCAAGGGGTAATGTGAAATTTTCGCAAGGAGATGGGTAAACAATTTTAGTCCGGCAACTGGACGCCTCCGGCAGGTCGTCCTTGTCGATCTTGATCTTCAGCCGAATGCCATGAAGGGCCATCCCTATGGCTGATCGTTTTCCCGGTCGCCACGGCTGGGCCGGCGCTAGTCGGCCCCTGTGCGGCTTCGACGTACAGGACTCTTGGCGCGGCGGCCCGGCGCGGTCGATCCATGGGCCGAGGCGACCAACATCAGAAACAGCGCTCGATAGGCGTGGTACTTGGCGGCGGCCCTGCTGCCTTCCAATCCGTGCATGAGCGGCCGCCCATCGGTCGTGCAGAGATACCACCTGCACGTTCGACGGCGTGGTCTCAGATGAATCTCGAAGAGCGGCAGGTCGTCGGGCATCGCCTTCCTCGGCTCCGGACTTCGATCGTCCTTGCTGCGCATTCAAAGTTCATGAAAAAGCTTTTGAAAGCTCAAAAAATCGAAGATAGCCTCTCCCCTGTCGGGGCTCGGACGCAACGTCGCTCAGGGGCCGAGCGGGCGGCGTCAAGACCGCACCGACTTCGAATTCGGATCGATCGGTAAATGGGGCGCGTGCGGAAATGTTCCGCATTTGAGACAAGTCGGGTTATGCAGGATGTCGCCCGCGCCAAGCAGGATCGCCCTTTTCATCGACGGCGCCAACCTATACGCCACGGCCAAGGTGCTCGGCTTCGACATCGACTACAAGCGCCTCCTGACGGAGTTTCAGGGCCGGGGCACGCTGCTCCGCGCCTTCTACTACACGGCAATTATCGAGGACCAGGAGTTCTCCTCGATCCGACCGCTGGTCGATTGGCTCGAATACAACGGCTATAGCGTCGTGACAAAGGCGACTAAGGAATTCATCGACTCGTCCGGGCGCCGCAAGATCAAGGCCAACATGAACATCGAGCTCGCGGTCGACGCCATGGAGCTTGCCGGAAAAGTCGATGAGCTGGTGCTGTTCTCGGGCGACGGCGATTTCCGCGCTCTGATAGCAGCGGTGCAGCGCCGCGGCGTCCGTGTCACGGTGGTCTCGACGATTGGCACGCAGCCACCGATGATCGCCGATGAGCTCCGCCGTCAGGCCGACGTGTTCACCGATTTGTTGGAGCTGCAATCCAAGGCCGGCCGCGACCCGTCCGAACGCCAGGCCGTGCGTGAACGCAGTGATCCGCGTCGAGAGTACGCGCAGCGGCCCACCCCGCCTCGGCCGAGCGGCCAGACCAACGAAGTCGAGCCTTGAGCTGCTCGCCCCAGGCTCAGTTCCGTAGATTCCCTGACTCGGAATCCGGACGGCCAGTCGCGGTATGTCGTCCGAGGAATTTCAGCACGATTTCCGGAGCGCCGTGCGGATGGAGATCGAATGAGCAAGTGAGCTCAGAACTCCGCTATGTTGCCCTCGGTGTTAATTTCTGATCGCCGTCTTCCCCGAAACGCTCCGACCTGGTCCCGATGGGAAGCGTGAGATG
>NZ_JBANBA010000102.1:0-34819 GCF_059803475.1 Bradyrhizobium sp. UFLA05-89
TGGGCTAAGGGTGCCCTTCCTTAAGCGAGCCGGCTGCACAAGGCAAAGCCTCAATCTGGTCAAGCCTCAATCCGGACATCTCTGGCTGCTTTAGGCAATGTCAATCTACGGGGACTACCAATCCAGCATGTCTGTTTCGATTATCAACCGCCGCCGTCCCGCGCTTGCGCTGGTCGCGCTGCTTGGGCTGGGCACCACGCTTGCCGGCTGCTCCACCGTGGGCGACGCCATCAGCCCGGCCTTCGTCGATCCGGGCAAATACGAGCTCTGGGAGTGCAAGCAGCTTGGGCCGGAACGCAAGAGCCTGGTCAGTCGCATCGAGAGCCTGGAGAAGCTGATGGCGAAGGCGGAGACGGGCACCGGCGGCGCGGTCGTCTCGGAGCTGGCCTATCGCAACGACTATATCTCCCTGCGCGGACAGCAGAAGCTCGTGGAGGAGAACTGGCGGCGCAACAAGTGCCGCGAGAGCGACATGGAGGCGACGCCGCCACCAGCGGCGCCCGCGCCCGCAACCGCCGCTAAGCCTGCGGCGAAGCCGGCGCCTGGAGCGAAATCCGGCAACGCCGCTCACTGAAGTCAGCATCGCGCATCACGCGCGCCAGCGATAGATCCAATCCTGGCGCGCCAGCATGCGCTCCGGGCCGAGCGTGCGGATCGCAAGATCGCGCGCCAGTGCGAAGGGGCCTGCGAGATGGTAGATGCGGCCCTGCTGCCGCGCAGTCCGCTGTACGCGCCTGACGCGCGCCTCGCGCGCCCGGCCATAGCGAGCCAGCGCCGCGGCGATGCTGGCGGCGCTCTCGCTGGCGTTGCCGCTCAGGTGCTCGGCGAGCACGGCAGCATCCTCGATCGCCATTCCTGCGCCCTGCGCGGCGAAGGGCAGCATCGCATGCACGGCATCGCCGACGATCGCGATCGCGCCCTTGCTCCAGCCGACGCCGTCGGGCAGCGTGAACAGCGCCCATTTGCGCCAGCTGTCGACTGCGGTGAGCATCATCCGCGCCGGGCCCGGCCAACACGGCGCCGGGAAGGCATTCTTCAGCTCGGACGTATCGCCCGGCGTGCTCCAGCCCGGCCTGTTCCAGGTGCCGGGCACGATCGCCACCACGTTGATCTGGCGCCCGCCTGCGATCGGATAGGCGACGAGATGGGCGTTCGGTCCCATCCAGAGCTGCACGCGGCGCGAGGTGTATTCCTTTGGCAGTTGCGTGGCCTCGAACGTGCCGCGCCAGGCGATCAGGCCGGAGAAGCGCGGCGCTACGTCCGGGAATAGATGCTGGCGTACTGTGGACCAGACGCCGTCGGCGCCGATCAGCGCGCTTGCCACTTCGCTCCGGCGCAACGTGCCGCTGCGATAGACGACGGAGAGCCCCTTGGCATGCGCGGCGACGTCCTCGAAAGTCCCACCCAGCCGCAAATCGATATCAGGATGGTCCGCGACCGCCGCGGCGAGCGCTGCTTGCAGATCGGCCCGGTGTACCACCCAGTAGGGAGCGCCGGCGCGCTCGGCGGCCGCCGCACCAAGCGGCAGGCGCATCAACTCGCCACCGGCGCGCGTGCTCATGATGCTGACCGCCTCCGGCGTCACCGCGCGCGAGCCCAGCCGGTCCTTCAGCCCGAGCTCGACCAGGATGCGGCTCGCATTGGGCGACAATTGCAGGCCGGCGCCGACTTCCTCGAGCCGCTCGGCCTTCTCCAGCACGACGACGCGAAAGCCCTTGGCGGCAAGCGCGAGTGCGGCCGTCAATCCTCCGATTCCGGCACCGGCAATGATGATCGTTCGGGAGACGGCCACCCCTTAGCGGATGCCGCCGGTCAGGCCACCTTGTCCTTCAGCACGCATTCGGGCGGGCGCGCCTCGCCGGCCTTCAGGTCGGCCGCGAAGCGGTACAGCGTCGAGCAATAGGGGCAGATGATCTCGTTGTCATTGCCGAGATCAAGGAAGACGTGCGGATGGTCGAACGGAGGGTTGGCGCCAACGCACATGAACTCCTGCGAGCCGATTTCGATGACGGGGACACCGGCATCGTTGTGGAAGTGCGGGACGACATGGTCGGACATCGGAACTCATCCTGGAGTGGCAATGGCGGCAGACACAATCAACACTGACGCGGCATCGTTCGCAGCATCATTGAACGCCGCGGACCATACTGGCGGGTGCAGATGATTGCTAGTCCAATGGAACCAAAAGGTTCGCAACTACCCCATGCTCATTTGCTCATGCAAATTCGACACAATCTTGTCGCCTCAGAGAAGCCCTTCTTTCGTCGGGGCCGTTGTGTCGCAAATTTGGCATACTATGTCTGTGGACGAACGAAATCCCGGCGACAGGCGAATTTCCAGGCGAATTTCCAAGCTAACGTCCAGGCTTTGACATGAAGTGGCTGCGAATCAGCACCGCGTTGACCGCCCTCGTGGCATGCAGCGTTGTGCTCGTGCAGGTCGTGCCGCATGCGCGCGTGGCGGGCGCTGTGCTGGCGGCGAGGGACGATCCGGCGAAGCTCTCGGAGCTGAAGCTCGATTCCCTCCTGGTGAAGGACGAACCGGGCAAGAACGCCGCGCTCGTTCAGGACAATATCGAGGCGGCGCTCGCCGCCCATGATGCCGATCTTGCGAGCAGCTTCGTCGAGCTCGCGCGTGATCGCAGTATCGCGCTGCCTGACGACCTCCTGAGCCGCGTCAGCGACGCTGTGAGAGAAGAGAATTCCACCTCGCATTTCGCCAAGCGTTTTGCCACCGGTCTCGTCACCGGCAGTGCCGACGATGTCGCCAGCCTCTCTGGCACCGTGGCCGGCGACCTCTTCGTGATCGGCGATGTCCGGGACGTCGTGCGTGAGGGCAAGCATCTGGCCATGGGCGAGGAGACCGACCGCCTCGTGCTCGGGCTCGCCGCGGCGGGTCTTGCGGTGACGGCGGCGACCTATGTCTCGGTCGGCGGTGCGGCGCCGCTGCGCGCCGGCCTGTCGCTGGTCAAGGACGCCCGCAAGGTTGGGCGGCTCGGCGAGGGGCTCGCGGCATGGGCCGGACGCTCGGCGCGCGAGGTGGTGGACACGCCGGCGCTACAGAATGCGGTCGCCTCCGGCTCGGTGCTGCGGCCGGGCGAGACCGCGAGCGCGATCAAGGCCGCGTTCCGCGTCGAAAAAGCCGGCGCCCTGGTCAGGCTCGGCAAGGACGTCGCCCGTGTCACCGAGAAGGCCGGTACACGCGGTGCGCTCGATACGCTGCGCGTCGCCGAGGGCCCGAAGGACGTTGCGCGCGCGGCGCGGCTCGCCGAGGCCCAAGGCGGCAAGACCCGTGCGATCCTGAAGCTGCTCGGCCGCGGCGCTCTGTTGCTCGCGACCGGCGCATTCGATCTCGCGCTGTGGTTGTCCGGCGCGTTGGTGACGCTGTTCGGCGTCCTGTCCTCGATCAAGGCCACGACCGAGCGGCTGACGCAGGCCTGGTGCGACCGCAGGCGGGCGCGGCGGTTGCGTCGGGCGCAACTTGCGCTGGCAGGCGGCGAAGTCGCGGCCTAATATCATCCTATCCCCAACAGACGCGGACTTAAAGTTGATGCCGAGCTTTCACAACGGCGCAGTCGAAATTGCCTATCTCGACGAAGGCGAGGGTGACCCGATCATCCTGGTGCACGGCTTTGCCTCGAGCAAGAACGTGAACTGGGTCTATCCGACGTGGGTCTCGGAATTGCGCAAGAACGGCCGCCGCGTGCTTGCGCTGGACAATCGTGGTCATGGCGAGAGCGCAAAACTCTACGATCCCGCGCAGTATTCCATTCCGGGCATGGCGGGCGACGTGCTTGCGCTGATGGACCATCTCGGTATCCCGCAGGCCGACATGATGGGCTACTCGATGGGCGGTCGGATGACCGCCTGGCTCGGGCTCAACGAGCCGCAGCGCCTGCGCTCGGCGATCCTCGGCGGCATCGGCATTGGCGGCTTGATTGAGGGCACCGGGCCCGGCGAGAACGTGGCGGAGGCGCTTGAAGCGCCCTCGCTCGACGACGTCACCGATCCCGTCGGGCGCACCTTTCGCGCGTTCGCCGATCAAACCCGCTCGGACCGCCAGGCGCTCGCCGCGTGTCTGCGCGGCACCCGCGAGCTGATGAAGAGGGAGGAAGCCGCACGCATCGACGTGCCGGTCCTGATCGCCGTCGGCACCGCCGACGACGTCGCGGGCTCAGCCTCAGCGTTGGGAAAGATCATCCCCGGCTCCGAGGTGCTCGACATCCCGAACCGCGATCACATGCGCGCGGTCGGTGACAAGGTCTACAAGACCGGCGTGATCGACTTCCTGTCACGCCGCGGCTGAGGCCTCGTCTGCCGGCTCGTCGCTGCCGAACGCGCGCGCCAGCGCCGTCAGCACGACGAAGGTCGCAAGCCACACCATCCGCGCGCCGTAGCGGTCGTGCGGACCGGAGATGACGGCGCAGATGAAGGCGTTGCCGAGCAGCGCCAGCGTCACGGTCGTTGCCAGCAGCGCCAGGTCGTCGAGCCGTCCGCGCGCCAGCGCATGGCCGAGCAGGCCGACGAGCGCCAGCATCGAGCCGAGTGCGACCGGTACGTGCAGCCAGTTGACGTCATCGAAATCGAGATTCCAGTTCTGCTGCCGCGCTGCGCGCATCGGCGCGATTTGCGAGGGGATGTATCGCTCGATGATGCCGTAGGTGTGGGGGATCCAGCCATTGGTGCCTTCGCCCGTCGCGACGTGCAGCAATTGCTGGCCCATGGCGCGCAGTGCTGCGCCCGCCTGCCAGGCCGGATAGTCGGCGAGCGAATGCACGACGATGTAGCTCATCTCGTCGTTCATCCCCTCGAACCGGCCGAGCGTGTTGAACATGCTGTTGCCCCACAGAAACTCGTCGGCGGTCGCCGGCAATTCGTTGCGGTAGGGACAGAGCTTGAAACTCTCGCGCGGGCAGTGATCGCCAAGATAGCGTGCCACGATGCCGTCCTGCATCATGCGGCCGAAAGCGACGCCATAGCCGCCCGGCGTCCAGGCCCATTGGCCCGACAGCGCATGGTTTGCCATGACCAGCATGGCCCCGCCGGCAACGATGGTCAGGCTGCCTTGCGCAAGACCTGCGAGGGGAAGGCGCTTGCCGAGCAGCGGCCGCACCAACCAGCCGGCGGCGCAAAGCCCGAACAGGACGCCGAGCGTCGCGCTGTGGGTCGCTGCGGCAAAGGCGGTGAAGGCGAACAATGAGATTTTTTCGATGCCCGAGGTCCGGTCGCCCCCGACCACCAGGATGAACAGCGACAGCACCGAGAGCCCGGCGAAGATGTCCGTGAGCAGCATGCTGGCAAGCCAGGGCAGCGCGGTCGACAGAATCAGGAGCAGGCTGATCGCAACGAAGCGGAAGGTCTGCATCAGGCCGAGCACGCGGAGCGTCAATTGAAGCAGCCACAGCGTCGCCAGCGACTGGAGGGCGAGGTTGAGCCAGAAGCTCGAGCTCTCGCCGAAATGCAGATAGAGGCCAAACACCGTGGAGCGGCTGGGGACGAGATAGCCCTCATACCAGCGCGCCAGATAGCCGCCGGTGTCCCATTGAAGCAGCGGGTAGCCGTTCCAGAACGCCGGCGCGATCAGGAGGAGGGGCAGGGCGACGGCGGCGAGCCGCAGCCACAAGGACCCCGCGGCGCGGGCGCGCAAAATGTCGGTGGTGATGCTCAAATCGTCTCCGTCGTCTCTCGACCATGCCCGCAATAACGGTTGGCGTGAAATTCACCAATAGTTTGACGCTACGGAGCTTGATTTTGGCAAAACGCTGACCACCTTCAACGAACCTTGCCGTATTGGGGGTACTGCAGGAAAGCCTTTTGATTCAACATGTTGATGGGCTTTTGGCGGCGATCCGGTGTTCACTCTCAGGCAAGCCTACAGGGACAGGGCACGCTAGACTGTGCTATAGGTTAAACGAAACGAGCGAATTTCGAGAGCACGCCATGGCAATGCATCAGGTCAATCCGGCAGGAAAGCTCGCCGCGCTCGATCCGATCTGGGATCGGGTCCGGACTGAGGCTGAAGACATCGTCCACCGCGAGCCCGAGCTCGCGACCTTCATCTATTCGACCGTGCTGCATCATAGCCGCCTGGAAGATTCGGTCGTGCACCGGCTGGCCGACCGGCTCGACCATACTTCGCTGTCGGGCGATCTCGTGCGTCAGACCTATGACGAGGCACTGCGTGAAGAGCCCGATCTCGGCAATGCCTTCCGCGCCGATCTCGTCGCGGTCTATGACCGCGATCCCGCGACCTCCCGCTTCATCGACCCATTGCTCTACTTCAAGGGCTTCCACGCGATCCAGACTCATCGTCTCGCGCACTGGCTCTATCTGAAGGGCCGCAAGGATTTCGCGTATTATCTCCAGAGCCGTGCGTCGGCCGTCTTCCAGACCGACATCAATCCCGCCGCGCGCATCGGCCGCGGCATCTTCCTCGACCATGCCACCGGCTTCGTCTGCGGCGAGACCGCGCTCATCGAGGATGACGTCTCGATCCTGCATGGCGTCACGCTCGGTGGCACCGGCAAGGAGAACGAGGACCGCCATCCAAAAATCCGTCACGGCGTCATGATCGGTGCCGGCGCAAAGATCCTCGGCAATATCGAGGTCGGCCACTGTGCGCGCATCGCGGCCGGCTCGGTCGTGGTCAAGCCCGTGCCGCACAACGTCACCGTTGCCGGCGTTCCCGCCAAGATCGTCGGCGAGGCCGGTTGCGCGGAGCCGTCGCGCACCATGGACCAGATGATCAACGCCATGGGGCTTTGATATGGGGCTTTGATCCCGGTTTGACTTGAAGCGGGGCCGTGACTTTCCGGTCCCGATCGTCCCCAGAATTCTTTGGGAATTCGTGCTGGCGGTTCGTCGCGTCTCGTCCTAAAACCCCGCCACGTTAGATTTCGATTGGAGACTTGCCGTGGACATCAAAGAAGTGAGGAAGCTCGACGCGTATCTGAAGCGCGTGTTCGGCAATCCCAAGATTCGCGTTCAGCCGCGGATAAAGAAGGACGATTCCGCCGAGGTCTATATCGGTGAGGAGTTCATCGGCGTGCTGTTCGTCGACGACGAGGACGACGATCGCTCGTTCCAGTTCCAGATGGCGATCCTCGAGGACGATCTCATCGATCAGGAGTAGCGCTTGATCCGGACCCGAAGGGCCGCGTTAGCGCAAAGTGTGAAGCGTTTTTCCCTCACGACAAACGCGGAACGCGTTTGTGCGGAGATCATGCTCAAGCAATAACCTAAAGCGCGATGACGATTCATCCCAATCTTATCGCGCTTTGGACGCCGCTCCACTTTGGGGCTGCGCGCCGTCCGCGTGAGGGGACTGCTCACCACCGCCGGGCCACATGTCAATGTTGCCCTGGTCGGACAAGCCGATGCGCACCACCAGCGCGTCTGGCAGTTTCCGACGAAAAAACTCCAAATGTTCGGCGGTACTGCGCGGCGAAGCGTCCCATATGGGCGAACCCCCATTTCAGGGCAACTTCGCTGACGGGCAACTTGTTCTCGGGTGAGGACAATTCAGTGTGAACCGCGTCAAGCCTGACACGCCGCAGATAGTGGGCCGGGGACGTTTGGTGGGACCTGCGGAAGCCGGTCTGGAGCGCGCGGCTGCTGATGCCGACAGCGCCCGCAACATCGCTCATTGTTATCGGCAAGTGAAGATTGGCCCGCATGTAATCGATCGCGTGACTGACCTGTGGCGAAGCTGGGATGCCCTCTCGTGCCGAGAGCTTTCCAGCGAGACGATGTGGCGCTTCCGCGAAAATCAGTCGAAGAGCGGATTCTGTTAGCAGCGCCATCGCCTTGGGTGAGCGTAGAAGCAATTGCTCGTCGCGCATGCCGCTGACCAGTGCACTGGTGATCGACCACAAGGCTTGTCCCAAGTTCGTCTCGAGGTCGAAGGTGAGCGCAAGATCGAGGCTCGTCAGCAGCGCGCCGCCAAACATGTCGCGCAGGATCCGGGCGACAGTGCTTGCTTCGAAGCGCAACGTCCCGCCCGCGAGAATGCCGTCGCGGGTGCGTATGGCTTGCCGTCGTAGGCTCGGCTGCGGGTAAACGACCAAGCGCGATGAGGTCTGCTCAATTGTTTTGGAGCAGATCCTAAGCTCGGAGGCCCCAGCGTTGAGAAAGCCGAGATTGAGATTCTCCGTGTCGTTGTCCGAACAGTAGGACCAGTCGCTCCAGTACTGCGCACGGACTATGCTCACCCCCGGCCCGGCGGCGAAATCTGATCGCCACTGGAATCCCGCGCAGGAGGTCGGCGGGATGATCCTCATTGGCAGCAGTCGAGATCCGTAATACGCGAGGAGACTCTCGAAGCTCGAACCTTGGACGGTTGGGGCGTTGCTCAACGTGTCTTTCAAGTCGTGCCTCGTCGCAGACGCGATCTGCTTGAGCATGCCTTACGGATTCTCTTTGCGATTCGCACCAACGGTGTAAGCGCGTAGTTCGATGGTGTCTCCTCGATGAGCACGGTGCAGCTCTCACGGGGCCGCCCTGATCGCGCCATGGACAAGGTCCTTCGTATGCAGTCGTCTTGCCTTTCCCGAGCAAGTCCGTTTTGCGAAGTGGCTGTCCGCTTCGCGCAGATCGGATGCAAGAGGTAAGGTTCGGTTCAGTTCTCGAACGTCTAGCTATTTGGAGTAGCGCCAGATTGTGGCTCTGCTTGGAAAATGACGGCCAGCCATTTGGATCGTGATGCACGCTCGAATGGCGCTCGGATCTCATCGCGAGGACACAGTCCACAAATGAATTTTCGGAAATCGATGCTCAGTTTCAAGATTCGCACACGAATTGCGATTCTCGCCGCCGTTCCTCTTGTCGGGGTGGTCTTTGCCGCCGGCCAAATTGCCGCGGAAAAACGGTCAGTCTATGAAGAGATGCGGACGGTAGCCGACATCGTTGCGCTCGACGCAGATATCAGCACATACGTCCATAGTCTTCAGGCAGAAGCTGGCGCATCGGCCGCACTCGTGGGATCCAAGGGCAGTGAGGGGCGGTCCGGTCTGGCCGTGCTGCGGCAGACCACCGATACCAGTCGCAACAAAGTCCAGGAGCGATTGAAGGGGATAGACGTTGCGGCAATTTCCACAGAGCTGAGCAAGGTCCTGCAGGAAGGATTGCGGTCGGCGAGCCAGCCGGACCCGGTGCGCGCTTCGGTCGACAGTCTGAAGATTACCCCGAACGAAATGAACAACTTCTACACTGCTTCGATCGGGCAGTTACTCGAGTTCAGTCGATATGCGACCAAATCCGTGCGAAACCCCGACGTTTCGCGCGAGATGCAGGTCTATTCGAATCTGCTCTGGATGGCCGAGTTCTCCAGTGCGGCGCGCGCAAATGCTGCCGTAGGTTTCCAGCAGGGCAAATTCGACATCGACCTTTACAACCGCGTTCAGAGCTTCCATGGTCGGCAACAGGGCGCGGAGAGTGCGATTGCTTTCTATGCCACGGCCGAAGAGCGCAACGTCCTGGCGACGGTCTATTCAGGCGCTCCGGTCGACGAAACCAACCGTATGCTGCGGGTCGTGTACGACGCCGGCCCTGGCGGTGACGTTCAGTCGATCTCCTTGAAGGCTTGGCTCGATACCAATGCGCAGCGAATGCAGCTTCTGTCACGCGTCGAAGTTCAATTCGAGCAAAATCTCAAAGATGCCTCGTCTCGTGCCGAACGCGATGCCTACGACAAGTATCTCACCTCGATTGGTTTGGCTGCCGCACTTGTGGGAGTTACCATCGTCCTGGTCGTCATGATTACGCGGGGCATTACCGTTCCGATCCGGCGCCTTTCCGACACAATGAGCGCCCTTGCGGACGGAAACACGTCAGTCGAGGTTGGTGGAACGGATCGTGCCGACGAGATTGGCGCGATGGCGCGCACCGTCGAAGTGTTCCGCGCCAGCCTTTCGGATGCCGAACGGATGCGAGCCGAGCGCGCAGACCAGGATCGTGTCGCCGGCGAACGCATCAGGGTTGAACGCAACAATCTCGCGGACAAGTTCCAGGCCTCGATGGTCGCACTTGCCGACAGCTTTGTGAAGTCGTCCGGTGACTTTGCCGACGCGGCGCGAGATCTGTCAACAACAGCCGAAGAGGCGACGCGCAAATCGCACGTCGTTGCCGGCGCCGCGGGAGAAGCGTCGGACAGTGTTACGACGGTCGCAACCGGAACCGAGGAACTGAACGCCTCGATTCGCGAGATCGGTGCTCAGGTCACCAAGTCCGCGGAGATTGCTGCAGACGCTGCTTCTGAAGCGGTTCGGACGGAGACCAACGTGCGGGCGCTGACTGAGGCGGCCGAAAAGATCGGTGAAGTGTTAAATCTGATCCGCGACATCGCTTCGCAGACCAATCTACTGGCATTGAACGCGACCATCGAAGCAGCAAGAGCAGGCGAAGCTGGGCGTGGCTTTGCTGTCGTGGCCTCTGAGGTCAAGCAACTGGCGGCGCAGACGGCCAAGGCAACCGATGTAATCGGCGAGAAGATCACCGAGATCCAGTCTGCGACGGGCGATACCGTTTCCTCGATCGGTCGGATCGTCACGACGATCGCGACCATCCGCGAGGTGACTTCCTCGATCGCCGGTGCCGTCGAGGAGCAAGGAGCGGCGACGAACGAGATCGCTCATAGCACTCAGCGGGCGGCGCATGGCGCCCAGGCCGTTACAGGCAACATTGCGGCGGTCGGCGAGGCGGCTGCGATGACCGGCGCCGCCGCCTCGCAACTGATGAACCACTCGCAGCAATTGCGAGAACAATCCGGCGAACTGCAGCGCGAGGTCGTCGCCTTCATCGCGGGGCTCAGGGCCTAGAGACGATTGGAATGCGGTGACAGCGCACTCAATTTGCCGAGCAAAGTGCGCCGTTCGCCGTAATCTCTTGTTCGATCGGCTGCGGGCCGCCGCCGCGGATCGCCCGGCTTGCTGCCGATCGAACGCTATGCATCTTCTGCGCTGGCCGCGCGCCCCTGAAAGCTCTGGTTTTTCGCGAAGTACGGAGCCGCGGGTGACGTCGGCGGCCGTCACGCCTTACACATCGATGAGCTCGGCCGGCACGGTCCATGTCACGATCATAAGCGGCCGTCGCGTCTGACGGAGTTCATCACTGCATCCGTCGACCTTAAGCGCCATTTGGGTCGCGTTTCAGAGAGGATCACGCAACTCGTCGTCGAGAGCGACTTCGCAAAGTCGATAGGCCGCGATTCCGACCAGTTGTGGCGTGAGCAACGGTTGCAGGTCTATGGGCTGGAGTCGGTTGTGCCATGGCGTGCCAAGGAGGGCACTGCGGACAGCGTTCGTGACGAAAATCCCATTCTCCTCACTCGTCAAGAGCTTGCTCGATGCACTCTGCAATTGCGAGGCAATCCAGACATCGCGACCGTAGAGAAAGGAACGGAATGCGTAGAGTGTGCCGCGATGCAACCCGATACTGATCGTGCAGTCGAACTGCTCCAGATGCCGGATTGCGTCCCACTTACGGATTGAGCGCTCTGCCCCCGCCATGGCCCGCGCGGCCTCGGCAAATGTTATGCAATAGGAATCGCCTAGATTGAATCGAACCGTGCCGCCGAACTCTTGTGCCGTCCCGTAGGTCACCGCATCAAGCATGTCGAGGATGCGTTCAATTTTGGCGACAGGCCCGGTATCCATGATCTTGCTGAAGCCGTGAAGATCCAAGAAAAGGATGTTGATTTCAGAAATGATGCGTGTGCGATGCCGCTGTTCGATGCGGTAGATCGGCATCGGTTCGACAAAACCCTTCAGCACAAAGCGCTCAACAAGCGCGGTCTGGATCTCAGCGGATGCCAGAGCGAGCCGAGCCCCAGCCGTAAGATAGATTTCGTCGGGCGGCGTTATCGCTTCGACGCGGGTGACGAGCGCAAAAACGTCGCCGATGAAGTCGTCGTCCTGAGCGACGACATCCCCGAGTGCGATTACGATGCGAATGGAGAGCCGATCCTCGCCTCGGCTCAGCTGGACCAGCCGCAAGTCTTCCTGCACTGCTATCGCAGCTTTGGCTGCACCAGTGACACTGGGGAATTCCAGCCAGTAACCGTCTCCCGCGGGCTTGATGATCGAGCCGCCGTGCTCGGCGGCATGGCGCGCCAGAAACGCACGATGCTCGCCCAACAGCGCCTGGAGATCGGCGGTCAGCAGTTCACGGAAGCGTGACGTTGAGCCGCTGATGTCGGTCTTCATTACGACTGTGGTTCGAAGTGGATTCATCCTCTGATGATCCTGTGCGCGCAGATAGCAGCCTACGACAATTCTTCGTCCGTTGGCAGAGGAGTGGCGCAAGATCCGCGCGCCGGCTCAATTGGCAATGGATTGATGGGCCTGCCTGCAATAGGCTGGCGTGCCGGCGAGGGTATCCCATGACTGCAATTCACCCCTTTTACGAGGCGCATCGTGGCGCGATGGAGGCTGCTTTGCGCCAGCGTCTCCATCTTGCCGAAGGGATGTTGCGCGAGCGCGCGAGCATCCCGGACATGGATGGGGTCGGGCGGGAGGTGATGAACGAGTTCGAGATCGTGCTCAGCCAGATGCCTTATGTCGGCGGCGCAGCCAGCCGCATGAGCGATTTTTTCATGCGTCTGATGGGCTTTATGGCCATCGGCCGAGTGCTCCGGCGGCATGGTGTGCCGCTGGCAGTGATCGGCGAAATCGAGCGAGAGAGCTACAAGGCGCAATTGCTCATGGTGCCCGAGGCCGAACGAGTCGCCTCAGGGCGTCAGTTCATGTCTCCGGAGAACCAGGCCTTGCTGCGCGAGCAGGCGGCAAAGAGCCGTGCGGAAGAATATCCAGAAGACTTCGTCTACGATTTCGTCGAGCCCGGGACCGGCGACAACTTTGATTTCGGCATCAATTACAAGGCCTGCGGCTTCTGCAAATTCGCAGCTCGCCACGGAGATCAAGAAATCTTGCCGCACATTTGCGGGCTCGATTTCGATGCGTATGCAACACTTGGCATTCGGTTGGAGCGGACACAAACGCTGGCGGGCGGCGCGAGCCACTGCAATTTTCGGTTCTCGCGGATCGAGCCGGGGTAGAACAAGCGCGATTCGTAGGATGGTGGAGCGTAGCGATACCATCATCTCGCGATCCACTCCGGTGGAACGTCGAATGCATCGTCGTGACCGAAGAATTCGCCGGCCGGTCTTCGGGGCAGACTACAAGTCCGTTAGCACAGCGTGATTGATGGGTGTCGCTCCGCTTCAACCATCCTGTGGGTTAGCGTGTCAGATCCCTCTCATACGCAAGAAGGCGATCGGTCAGCCCTTCCGGATTTGACAAGGCGACGAGATGGCCACCGGGAATTTCGTCTACCTCCTTTCCGAGCCTTTCACGCGCGACACGCCGTTGAAATTCTACCGGGAAAAAACGGTCGTCTTTTGCCGCAAGAACATGAATGGGGATGTCGGGCCAGCGCTCGAAGCGACAGGGCTCGCCGAAAACGACCTCGGCTTCCTCGCGTGGTTGTTCCGGGCCGGTGCGCAGCACGTCCTGCGGCACGTCGTGCAGAAAATAGGTTGCCACATCGAATTCCGTCGCATAGCCGCGGCGCGTCGCGGCGTTTTCCCTCGCTTCCACCGCTCCTGTAGCGGCCCACCATGCACCGGCGGTCTCTCCGGGCTCGGGGATCATCGCGTTGACGAACACGGCCATCCGCACGGGCGCACGCACGCAAACGAGGGGCGCTGTGAAGCCCGCGAGCGACTGGGCGACAAGTATCACGTCGCTTCGTTTCGCGATCGCGCGGATGACGATGTCCGCATACGCTGCGAGACCGGAATTCCTGTCGTCGCCAGGGAGATCGACCGCGATGGCTTCGTGTCCCGCCGCGCGAATGAGCGGGGCGACGCGGTGCCAATACCAAGCCATGCCGCCTGCCCCTGGGACAAGGACGAATGTTCCCATACGAGTTCTCCTCCGTTGCTGCCGGAATATTGCTCAACGAGCTTGCCCCGCTTGATCAGTATTGATGTGAGGCCGGCTGGTTGGATCACAAGCTGCACGGAAGAATGGACTGAGCCATACCCGGTCCAACCCCGACAAGGGAGTGGCAGCGACCTTGTCTCTTTCTTCGGGCTGAACAGGTTGATGTTCGAAATCAAAGGAGGTCGCCACTGATGCGATCCGATATGCTCCTCCGACGGCGAGGACTGGATTTCGACCTGGACCTGGGCAGCAGTGACACGATCAGCGCGGCAGGATGACACCGTGCCCCTGATTTGCCCGACGCGTCAAGTAATATTCTGAAAAGACGAAATTGGCGATGCCGCCGCCCGGCTACTTTGCATGAGGTTGTTTTCGATATTTTTGGCTGGAGGCTCGCAGCAGGGCAGAGAGACCGCGCTCAGCCCTTCGGCCCGCGCAACTGCGCCGTCAGCCTGTCCATCGCCTCCGCCACCTCGCGCCACTGCGATAGCCAGCTTCGGGGAAATCGGAAGGTGAGGTCGGCGCCGTCGACGCGTCGCTCCGAAAGGCACATGCCGGGGGTCGCCGCATCGCGCGTGCAGCGCGCGGTCAGCTCGGGGCTCGTCGCGGAGAACAGGTCCTCGCTGCCATAGGGCGTGTCTGCGCGGAACATTCGCATCGTCAGCCCGTCCTCCGGCGAGGTGGCGGCCTGATCGAGATAGCGCGGATAGATGGTGCTGAGCCGGAGCTCCGGCGCGAGCGCATCGTGATGCGCCGCGATCGACAGGAAGATGCGGTCGATCGGCTGCATCGTCGCCTCAGCTGCGTCGGCACTGACATGCTTTGGTGCGCCCGGCACCTCGAGCGAGGGGTAGAGGAAATCGATGTCGATGCGCTCCTGCGGTCCGGAGTGCCGCTGGATCTTCATCCGGATCGCTGCCGTCGGTACGTTGAACAGCGTGCCGCCGACGCTGACCGGCAGCCTGTCCGGCGCACTCGCGCCGACCACCGTCCCCCACGTCGGCCACAGCAGATAGGCGACTACGGCCACCGCGCCTGCCGCGAACATACCGCCGAGCACGAGCGGGGCGAGATGCGCCCTTGTCCGGCCCGGACGGCCGCGGGAGGAAGTTGCCGAGAACACGCTCATCAATGGGTCGCCACAAGGTCGGCCGATGGCCGACGAATCAAGGGCGAATATGCCACGCGGCGGCGGTTCCGCGCAGCCTGCGGTCCCCATGGGGGGATGACGTCGGCGGGACGCTGCGTTAACCTTTTCTTAAGGCTAATGTAGCGTTAACCGGCACTTTTTGTCACAGGAAGGGAGCGGCGTTGCGTATGGGCGGAACTTCCGATGACTCCTGAGACCTTGAATTCCTTTTTCTCCATCTGCATCGGGTTCGCACTCGCGGGCGCGCTCGTGAACGGATACCAGGCTCTTTCGCAGCGGCCTGCCGGCTTCGGGCTGTTGCAGGAGGGTGTGGCGCCGAAGACATTTGCGGCCGTGCCGTTCCTGGTGTTCGCGGCGCCCTTCATCATCATGCGCAATACGCTGCGCGGCGCGCGGCTGGAGAGCCGCCGCATGGAATTCGTGATGATGGCAACCATCATCGCGGGCTTCTGGAGCATGATGAGCGGCACGTTCTTCCTGATGACGCTGCGCGCCGCCGGCGTGCTGGCTTGAACGCACGCCTTGCGGCGTTCTGGAGCATGATCCGGAAAAGTGTGAAGCGGTTTTCCGAAAAGATCATGCTCAAACAATAACCTAAAGCGCGATGATGCTTCATCGCGCTTTGGGCCCTTTGCTTGAACGTCACAGCTCCGCTATGCCAAGATTTCCTGACAGGAGACCTCCATGGCGATCTACGAGCTTGACGGGCAGGCGCCCGACCTTCCCGCCGACGGCAACTACTTCATCGCCGACACCGCGACCGTGATCGGACGCGTGCGCCTCAAGCCCGGCGCCAGCGTCTGGTTCGGCGCGGTGCTGCGCGGCGACAATGAGTGGATCGAGGTCGGCGAGGGCTCCAACGTGCAGGACGGCTCGACCTGTCACACCGATCTCGGTTTTCCCCTCGTCATCGGCAAGAACTGCACAGTCGGTCACAACGTGATCCTGCACGGCTGCACCGTCGAGGACGGCGCGCTCGTCGGCATGGGCGCGATCGTGATGAACGGCGCGAAGATCGGCCGTAACAGCATCGTCGGGGCCGGCTCCGTCATCACCGAAGGCAAGGAATTTCCCGAACGATCCCTGATCATCGGCTCGCCGGCGCGCGTAATCCGCACGCTCGACGACGCACAGGTCGCGAGAATGGGCAGCGCGGCGAAGTTTTACGCCGCCAACGGCCCGCGCTTCAAGAAGGGCTTGAAGCGGATCGGCTGACGTCGCTCGTCAGCTCTCTTCGGACTCAGCTCCTCCGGATTCTTGGGCTTCGCGGGATCCAGCGATCTTCTCGTGGCCCGCGGCCCACAGCGCGTGTTCGTCGCTGCCGTCCTGATAGGGATTGGCTTCGCGCGGGATGTTCTCGCGCGCGGCGCGCTCGCCTTCGGCGAAGGGATCGCGATCAGCCATCATCACTTTACTTTGCCTTTCCGGATCTTGGACGCGCGGTTCGCTTGGCATTTGCCTGATCGAGCTTGGCGCTCTTGCGCAGCGCGTCCTTCAGGTCGGCCGGTATGCCGTGCTTTTCCAGCAGGTCCGCGAACGCCTCGTCCGCCAGATCCTGAAGGGTCTCCATGCGATCACGCGCAAGCTGCTTGAGTTTGCCGAAAGTGTCCTCGTCGAATGCGATCAGCTTGCGCATGATCGTCGCTGCCTCCCTCATCAAATCGTGCGTGACGGAATTGTTCCGGAACGCGGCTGTGTGCCCATCGTTGGTGCTCGAAAGGGAGAGTTTCCGATGATCAGATTGCCCGCAACAGTTTCGGCAGCGATGCTTGCTCTCGCGGTCCTTGCGATGCCGACGACGTCGTTCGCACAGGGCAGTGGAGGTGGCACGGGCGGAAGTGCGACGTCCGGCGCGACGGGGAGTGGCTCCGTGACGACCAGTCCGACGACGTCCGCTAACGGTCCTGGCGGCGCCGGGGCGGCGGGGCAGGCTGCTCCGCCGCGGGGGACGAACAGCCTGGGCACCGCGCAGTCCTCCGGGGGGACCGTCGGCATGGAATCCGGTGGAGACCGAGACAAGTCAGTCGACTCGGCGGTCGATGCCGAGAACAAGCAGATCGACAAGACGGTGAAGAGCATCTGCCGCGGCTGCTGAGCCGGCAGAGACGGCCGATCCCTTAAGTGGTTGAAAAGCAGCCGTAAAAAACAAGGCCGTTGACGCAGTATACCGCCAACGACCTTGCCAGCCCCGGATATTGAAATTGGCTCACGCCATCCGGTAGCCGGGAGCATGACGCGGAATCATACGGGGGTATGTGATCCAGTTCACATGCCGAAAAATTTTGGTGCGTGGGGCGGGAACGAATCGCCGCCGGCCGGATCAGCTTCGCGACCTGCTCCGCCTGCGCATGCTGGCATGGCGGCGCGCCGGTTTCTTGCGGGTAACCGACGGCGTCTCGGTCTCCGTGGCCTGCGTGCTGGCGAAGGACTGTTTGAGCCCGTCGATGGATTCGGTCAGGGTCGCGACCTGCTCGGACAGGCGCTTGGTGTCGGCCTGCTGCGAGGCGAGCAGCCGTTTGACAGTCAGAAGCTGGTCCTGAACCACCTGGAGCTGGTCGATGGATTCCTGCTGGGTGGCTTCCAGCCCTCTGGTCTTCTCCACGAGCTGCTCGGAGGCCTGCGCGGTGCGGGCCTGCAGCAGCCGGGCGGTGACCACCCGGTCGGACTCCGGGGCGGTGCCGGTATAGACGCGCCAGATTGCGATTGAGGTGACGCCGGTGATGAGCAGGAGCAGGCTCGCAGCCGTGAGCGCGATCGGCTGGCTGCCGAGACGGGTGAAGGCGCTGGTTCGCGCATCGCGCGGTGCGAGATCGATCATCGCTGACAAAGCCCAAAAATGAACTGAAGTGGCGAAAACCAGCGGCAACGGCCGCCGGGACGTCCCGAAAACGTTACATTTCGGCAGGAAATGGGACCAAAAAGAGGCTAAGGCCCGAAAAAGGGCCGTTGCGGCCTAATATGGCCATTTGGACCGTGGGATTCAGGGCTGAAAACCGCCCAACGGCCCCGAATATGTCTTCGGCCGTGGCGCCGCATAGGGTCCTAGCCGCGACGTCGTCAGGCCGAGTCGCACCAGGGCCTCAGCCAGCGGGACGGCGGCGGCGACACCGTCGACGACGGGGAGGCCGTGCTTCTCCGCGAGCTCGCCGGCGAGGTCGGCCATGCCGGCACAGCCGAGCACGATGGCCTCCGTTCGGTCCTCGCGGATTGCGGCCGTGATCTCGCTGGAAATGTTGCCGAGCGCATCGGCATTGCGCTCCTCGAGCGCGAGCACGGGAATTTCGGCGGCACGGACGCGGGCGCAGCGCTCGGCGAGGCCGTATTTCCGCAGATTATGCTCGATCGGCACGATGGAGACGGCGAGCGTCGTTACCACCGAGAAGCGCGCCGCAATCAGGCTCGCCATGTGAAAGGCGGCCTCTCCAATGCCGATGACCGGTGCCTTTGCGATCCCACGCGCCGCATCGAGGCCGGTGTCGTCGAAACATGCGATGATGTGGGCGCCCGCGCCATCGCGATCGGCATCGCGGATGCAGCCGAGCATGCCGGGCACGGCGAAGGCTTCGTCGTAGAAGCCTTCGATCGAGACCGGGCCCATCGTGGGCTGGCGGGCGTCGATCACCGTATCCGGCAAGGCGACGGCACGCGCTGCCGCGGCGATCTTTGCCGTCATCGCGGCCGTAGTGTTGGGATTGACGATGTGAAGACGCATCAGGTCACACCAGTCCCTTGCCGGCATCCGAGCCCTTTGCGGCCTGCCGCTTGTTCAGCATGTGGATGGTGCCGAGCGCGAGGGTGATCACGGCGAAGGAGACCGCGGAGATGATGGTGCCGAGCGCATAGATGTCGGGCTTCGTGACCGTGGTGGTGAGGCCCTGCAGGTCCAGCGGCAGCGTGTTGACCGATCCGATCGCCTGGCTGGAGCGGGCGAGCTCGTCCCAGGACAACGTGAAGCCGAACAGCCCGATGCCGATCACCGAGGGCAGGATGATCGGCAGCACGATGTGGCGGAAGGTCTGCCAGGGCGTTGCGCCGAGATCGCGCGCGGCTTCCTCGAGTCTGGGGTCGAAGCGGTTGAAGATCGCGAACATGATGAGCAGGCCGAACGGCAGCGTCCAGGTCAGATGCGCGCCTAGCCCCGAGGTGAGCAGGCCCATCGAGGTCTCGAAATTCTCATTCCAGTGCGCCTTGATGAGATCGTCGATGATGCGGAATTCCAGGGAGATGCCGAGCGAGGTGATGATGGAGGGTACAATGAGGCTCGCGATCGCCGAATAGAACAAAATGCTCTGCGCCCTGAACTTGCGGCGAAAGGCCATGCCGGCGGCGACCGACAGCACGACGGTGACCGCCATCACGACGAGCCCGAGCAGCAGCGAGCGGCGGAAGGCGGCGCCGAGATCGACGATGCCGGTGCCCTGGAACAGCTTTGACAGCCAGTAGGTCGAGACCCCGTTCATAGGGAAGGTGAGGCCGCCCTGCGGCCCCTGGAACGACAGGATGTAGATCGCGATCATCGGGCCATAGAGAAACAGCACGTAGGCCGCGAAGAACACGGCAAGAACGTAGAAGCTGCGCGGGCGTCCCTCTCGCATCACAGCTCCTTCCTGATGTCGACGATGCGCGACATCATGGTGATGATCAGGAAGGTGATGACGAGCAGGATCACGGCGTTCGCCGCGGCAGCCGGGAATTGCAGTGCGTTGAGCCGGGTCTCGATGATCTTGCCGGCGGCGGCAATCTGTTGGCCGCCCATCACGCCGATGGTGATGAAGTCGCCCATCACGATGGTGATGACGAAGATCGAGCCGATTACGATGCCGGGCTTTGCCAGGGGAATGATGACGTTGACGAGGGTCTGGAACCCGGTGGCGCCAGCGTCATAGGCAGCCTCGATCAGTGACTTGTCGATACGCACCATCGAGTTGAAGATCGGCACCACCATGAAGAAGGTGAAGAGGTGCACGAGCGCCAGCACCACGGAGAATTCGGAATAAAGTAGCCATTCGACCGGCTGGTCGATCACGCCGATCTTGAGCAGCCCGGAATTGACGAGGCCGTTGCGCCCCAGCAGCGGAATCCAGGCGATCATGCGGATCACATTCGAGGTCCAGAACGGGATCGTGCAGAGCAGCGACAGGCCCATCTGCCAGGTCTTGGATCTGATGTGGAAGGCGAGGAAGTAGGCGACCCAGAAGCCGACGAACAGCGTGATCGCCCAGACCATGAAGCATAGCTTCAGAGTCTTCACATAGGTCTTGCCGATCGTGCAGAGATCGGGGAGCTGCGCGATGCAGCCTTCGAACGTGTCGGTGTAACCGCGGCCGGAGAAGGCCGGCAGCAATTGGTATTCGTTGTAGTCCCAGAAGGAGACGATGACGACGAACACCAGCGGGATCAGGAAGAAGGCGAGAAAGACGAGCATCATCGGCCCGGCCTGCAGCCAGGAGATGAAGGAGGGTGACAGACGCGCCGCTTTCTGGCGCGCCTGTCCCGATCCCCGGGCGAGGTCCGGGGATGCCTGTTGCAAGAGTTCGTCCGACGTATCCATCACGCTGCGATGAACTCGTTCCACTTGCGGACCATGTAGTCGTTCTCGTCCATGACCGCGTTCCAGCAGGCGACCCCGCCCATGCGGTCCTCATAGGAGCCGCCGTCGCGCACCGCACCGGCCTTCTCGAGCAGCGAGCCGTCGGGCGCCTTGATGTCCTTCTCGGCGGGCTTGCCTTCCATCCAGTAGGCCCACTCGTAGGGCTCCATGTGCGCCTTTGCGGTCGAGAGCACGGCTGAGTAGTAGCCCTGGCGGTTGAGATACGCGCCGGCGTAGCCCGACAGGAACCAGTTCACGAACTCGTAGGCCCAGTCGAGCTTCGCACCCGACACGCCCTTGGAGACGCAGAAGCCCGAGGCCCAGGAGCGGTAGCCTTCCTTCAGCGGCTGGAAGGTGCAGGCAATGCCCATCGAGCGGACCTTGGTGACGGCCGGTGACCACATCGACTGGATGACGGTTTCGCCCGAGGCCATCAGGTTGACGCTCTCGTTGAAGTCCTTCCAGAAAGCGCGGAACTGGCCAGCTTTCTTGGCTTCGGTCATCACCTTCATGGTGAGATCGATCTCTTCCTTGGTCATGTTGCCCTTGTCGGCATATTTGTACTTGCCGGTGGCTTCCACGACCATCGCTGCATCCATGATGCCGATCGAGGGGATGTTGAGGATCGAGGCCTTGCCCTTGAACTCGGGATTGAGCAGCTCGGCCCACGAGTTGATCGGGCGCTTGATGAGATCGGGACGGATGCCGAGCGTGTCGGCGTTGTAGACGGTGGGGATCAGCGTCACGAATTCGGTCGCCGACTTGGCGAAAGTCTTGGAGTCCTTGCCTTCGAGATAGAGCACCTTCCAGGGCGCGGTGCCCTGATTGCCGATCTTCTTGCCGCCGGGCGTCTCGCCCTTGGTGAAGACGGGCGTGATGTTGTCGAATTCCTTGATCTTCTTGGCGTCGAGGGCAAGGATATTGCCGGAAGGCACGAGCTTCTTCAGCGAGAAATATTCGGTATCGAGCACGTCGAAGGAGTTCGGCTGGGTCATCACGCGCTTGGTGACGTCGTCGGTCGTCGCGGTGATGTATTCGATCTTGATGCCAGTGTCCTTCAGGCACTGCTTCGAGATGTCATCGCCTTCGTTCACGGCGGTGCCGAGATAGCGCAGCACTTTCGGCTCGGCCGACATCACGTAGGGGAAGCCGGTGATGGCGCCGGAGCCGGCTGCGAAACCTGCGAGGCCCGCGGTCCCCTTCAACAATGTGCGGCGGCTGACGCCAGTCTTCCTCGTCGTCTCTGTCATATCAGTCACTCCTCTGTGTTGCGCATTTTCTGGACTGGATGGCGCTATTGCAGACGCTGCGCCTTGGCGGGATCCCAGGTGGCCAGCACGCGATCACCCGGACGGAAGGGGTGGGCGTCGAAGGTGGCCTCGGGAACGTGGGAGAACAGGGCGGTGCCGTCGTCGAGCGTGAGCGAGACGGCGACGTAGGAGCCCTGGTACTCGGTTTCCGTCAAAAGCGCCGGCGCGCCGAAAGCGCCGTCCGCGATCGGCTTGATGCCGAGCTGATCGGCGCGCACCGCGATCATCTGGCCGGCATCGGAGAGCACGTTGTGTCCGCCGATGAAGCGCGCGACGAACTCGGTCCGCGGATGGTGGAAGATGTCGCGGGCGCTGCCCTGCTGCTCGATCCGTCCGCCGTTCATCACCACGATGTGGTCGGCGAGCGCCATCGCCTCCTCCTGGCCGTGGGTGACCTGGATGAAGCTGATGCCGAGCTCGCGCTGGAGCCGCTTCAACTCGCCGCGCATCCTGACGCGCAGGAACGGGTCGAGTGCGGAGAGCGGCTCGTCGAGCAGCAGGATCTGCGGCTCGGTGATCAGCGCGCGGGCCAGCGCCACGCGCTGCTGCTGGCCGCCGGAGAGCTGCGCCGGCAGGCGCGCGGCATAGGGCGTCATTGCCACCAGTTCGAGCAGCTCGCCGGCGCGCTTGTGGCGCGTCGCACGATCGATGCCGCGCATCTTCAGCGCAAACGCAACGTTGTCGAGCACCGTCAGATGCGGAAACAGCGCGTAGGACTGGAACATCATCGCCGTGCCGCGCTTGGCCGGCGGCAGGCCGGTGACGTTGTGGGGGCCGAGGATGATGTCACCCTCGCTGACCGCCTCATGACCCGCGATCATGCGCAGCGTCGAGGTCTTGCCGCAGCCGGAGGGGCCGAGCAGGCAGCAATAGGTGCCGGCCGGGATCTTGAGGTTGACGCTGTCGACCGCCAGCGTCGTGTCATAGCGCTTGGTGACCGAGACCAGTTCGAGGGCGGCGGGAAGGGCCATGGAGCTCCCAGGGAAAGGGCGATTTACCGCTTCCCTCGGCAAGGCCCGTGCCAAGCGGAAGTCCGCGGCATTTTTTCGGAACTGCGTAGCAATGTCAGATCATTAGCCCGGAGATCGCAAATCCGGGCGGCGCAGCGGTGGCCGCTAGGGAGATTATGCACACAAAATGATCAGGGATTGTATAAAGTTTCGCCTGTCATTGGATACGGCTGGTCGACTAACCTTTGGAGCCTGATTTGACGACCGAGCCCCAAATCAACGAGCCCACAATCAGCAAGCCAAAATCTATGGCCGCCAAAGCTCAACCGAAGTCTGACGCATCGCTCGCAGCCGATAACGGCAGTGACCGCGTCAGCCGTATCCGGGAGGGTGTGACGACCGCGATCCTCGAGCATCGGCTGCTGCCGGGCACCAAGCTCGGCGAGGACGAAATTGGTGAGATCTACGGCGCGAGCCGCACCCTGGTCCGCACCGCGCTGCACCAGCTCGCGCATGAGGGGATCGTCAGTATCGAGAAGAATCGTGGCGCCTTCGTTGCGCGGCCGACGCCGGCCGATGCGCGCGAGGTGTTCGAGGCGCGGCGGCTGATCGAGCCGTCGATCGTCGATCACGCCATCGACGCGGTGTCGCCGGATTGGCTTGAGCGCCTGCAACGACATCTCGCCGAGGAGCATGCGGCGGAAACCCGCGGCGACGCCAGGGCCTCGATCCGGCTGTCCGGCGAGTTTCACCGGCTGGTCGCCGAGATGTCCGGTCACAGCATCTATGCCGGCTTCCTCAAGGAGCTGATCGCGCGCTCCTCCCTGATCATCTTGCTCTATCGCCGCCACGACACGCCCGCCTGCGGCACCAGCCATCACGCCGAGATCGTTACCGCGATCCGCAGGCAGGACAAGTCGCAGGCACGCGAGTTGATGCTCTCACATCTTACGGAGATCGAGGCCGAGCTGTTTCTGAAAGAGCCGGCCGCTGACGAGCCGCGGCTTTCCGACGTGCTTGGCGCCTGAGGCGCGGATCGCAACCTTCCGGTAGGAGCTGCGGCCAGGCCCGAGTACCAGCGTCAATGTAAGCTTTCGCTTTCGACGGCGAGCTGTCCGTCTTGCGTGATCTCGTATTCGCCGTCTCGCTTCCTCATCCACCCGGACCTGACCATCTCCCGCGCGGTCTGAATGGAGCAGATCGGATGGTTGCCTCCGGGGTGATACAGCCTGTCATTTCGGACGACCAGATGCCCGTAGAGCTGAGCCTGGCGCAGTGCCCTGCGCATTCCGGGCGAAGGATTTTTCATGTCACTTCAAGCTCGGGCGCGATATGCACTTTGTGCTTCAGGAGGTCCAACGAGATGCGCAACTGCGCGAGCGATTGGGCGATGCGATCGTTCACGATGCGGCTGCAAACCTCAGTCGGACTGCGGGGCGACGCGCAATCGGTTACGCGCATGGTGGAGATCCTCCAGCCGCAATTGAACGATCTCGGAGGTCGCCTGTTCCGTTCTTCGGAACAGTTTTCGCGTTGGCGTCAAATGACGCCGAATAGAATGAAAAATCCGACCTCGAGCAGGAAAACGAGGCCGGTGATCATTGACATCAGGAACACGTCACCGGGCGACAGGAACTGCATGGCTCGCCTCACTGCTCGCGAGCCCCCATTGGCAATTCATCTATGTTAAAAAAGTTTCGGTTCCCGGTGCGTGCGATTTCAGCGCCCCAAAAAGATTGCGCCCAGCCATTGGGGGATGGCTGGGCGCGCGCGAACCGGTCTGGGACGGGGAGGGGTGGGGATGTGACCGGGTCGCGTAACTCGCTCTTTTGCTAACTACTGGTCCTTGGCGCTGGCGGTGGAGACCGCCGGCTTGGTGTCGCCGAGCGAGACCCAGACGTTGGGATCGCTCTGCGACTGACGCTTGACGAAGCGGTAGCCGGTCTCGGTCCAGGCGACGACATTCTCATTCTGATTGTCGAGAATGAACTCGCCCTTGTCGGTCTTGACCGTCAGCACCGCGTGTCCTTCACCCTTCTTGTCGCGCACGACCGTGATCAGCAGGGCCTCGCGCGGCCATCCGGCATCGATCAGCATCTTGCGCTTCAACAGCACATAATCCTCGCAGTCGCCGTAGCCGTCTGATGGCAACGACCACTTCTCGACCACGCCCCAGTGCTCCATGTCGGTCAAAGGCTTCACGGTCTCGTTGACCCAGCGATTGACCTTCAGCAGATCGCGCCATGCCGTCTGCGACATCACGATGTCGCGCGGCTGAGACGGACCGCCCTGGCATTGGGCAGCATTGTCGGCACAGAACTCGACCCAGCCGATCGGCGCACGCGTGTTGTCGCCGAGGCTCGCGTAGAGCAGGCGGCCTTCGCCGGCCTGCGCCGTCGCGCTGATCCCGAAGAGCATGGCGGCAACCGCCAGCCCTTTCCCCTGTCCCCTGAAGTCGAACATCGTGGCCCCCGTTTCTTGTTGGACCACAATTGCCACGAAGCTTTTGCGTTGCCGCTAAGTGAGCCAAGTCAAGTCGAGACGAATGCAAGTAAAACGAGCGCTGAATTCGATTTATACTTGAGTAGAATTCGCCTAAAATTTGAGAATACTGCAATTGAGTAAAATTGTAGGCGTTAACGCCCGAGACTCGGGGAACTCAGCGTTTTCGCCGCGCGCGGCCGACCGCGTTAACCGGCAACCGCATGCGCGCGAGGTGTGAAAAAAGGCGACGTCCGCGTTGCGGAGGCCGCCTTTCGGCTCGATTGCCGGATTTTTCAGCCGGCTGCGCTTTACCGCGCGGTAACGCTCTCTTCGAGAGTCTCGACCGGCTGCTCGTGGACGAACTCCAGCGCAAAGCCGTCCTCGAGATTTCTGACCACGCGGCCCTGGACGCGGCCGAGCATGACCTGCGATTTCAGCGGCGGCCGGTTCTCTGCGGCAATGGCGGCGCCGGACAGCGACAGGTCGATGATGCGGCAGGTCATCTTGGTGCCGTCCTCGAGCGTGAGCACCGCGATCGGATTGCGCGGCACGATACGATCGTGGCGGCGATCCTCCGGCAGATTGAGGATGTCGCGGTTGGCGAGCCAGGTGAGTTGGGCGGCGAGCTTGTCGCGCTTGCGGGGCGTTGCCCCGACCGTCATGGCGAAGCCGTTGTCGATGATCCGGGTGATCTTGCCCTCGACGCGGCCGATATGGTCGAGATAGGCGACCACGCGGTCGCCGACATTGCCGATGCCGGGGGCGAGCAAAGCAAGGCCGCCCGGCGACATGTTGATCACCTGGCAGGGGAATTCACGGCGGTCCGGCAGCATATAGCGGCCGAGCAGATGTACTTTCACCCGCTGGAAACGCCGACGTTCCTCGGCGGCAGGAAGAAATTTTTTGTTCGCCAACGCCATTTTCACTACCCGACCCCCGCCCGGGCGGAGTCCCAACGACCCTAAGGCGCACAGGGTTAACGCGCCGTTAGCGGAACGGGCGGGACGTTCGGAATAGGTCAGGCGGGTCGTGCGCGTCGGGCGGCTACGCGCTCGAAAAGCCATAATAGAGGCGGGCAGGCAAGCAACGCGACCGCGCCAAGATCGAGGGCCGCCGCCGCGCTTCCGGCCCAGCCGGCGAGCCGTCCGGCGACCGCCGGTCCGAGCATCATGGCGACATAGAACACGGTGAGGAAGAGCCCCATCCCGATCGCGCGCGTCCGCGGCGCGAGCACGCGAGCCGGCAGGCTCATGATCGGGCCGGCCGGCTGGCCGGAGGCGAGACCAATCGCGATGACGGTCGCGATCACGGCACCCGATCGCGTCAAAAGCACCAGCAGCACCGCTAGGGCGAGGCTGCCGCCGACGAGCAGAGTGAGCGGTCGCCCGGTCCGGTCGGCCAGAAAACCTCCGAGCGGGACGGAGACGGCCGAGATCCACAAAGCGAGGCTGATCACGGAGCCTGCCGCTGCGACGGTCCAGCCGCGCTCGACCAGCAGCGACGGCCCAAACGACAGGATCATGGCAAAGCCGATATTGAACAGGCCCCAGATTGCGCCGGCGATCATCACCGCCGTCATCGTCGGCCGATCGAGACGAGCCGACGTCGGCGCTGCCGTCCCGCTCTCGGGCGGAGGCCGGTAGAGCAGCATCAGCACGATGCCGATGGCAATCACGGCGCAGACGGCCATGAACACCGCACCGGTGCCGCCCGCCGTGCCGATCGTCGGCAATGTCAGGAGCGAGAGCGCGATTCCCGTTGGCCAGGAATTGATGACGATGCCCATGGCGGTTGCGATCTCCTTGCCCGCAAACCAGTCCGTGGTCATCTTGGTGAGCTGCACGCTCAGCAGCACGCCGCCGGCACCGGCGATCAGCCGGCCTGCGATCTGCGAACTCCAGTCGCCCGCGAGCGCCATCGCGAAACTGCCGGTCATCATCAAGGCAAGGGCCGCGAGCCCGGTGCTCTTGTCGCCGAACCTTGCGCCGATCGCACCGCCCGGCAGCGCCAGCACGATGCCCGGCGTGAAGTAGAGGCCGATCAGGAGGCCGATGTCGGCAAGGCCGATGCCAAAGGTCTGTTCCAGCAGCGGGGCGACCGCAGCCACGCTCTGGAACTGGAACGCCATGGTGAGGCGCACCGTGAACAGGATCGCAAGAATGCCCCAGCGATTGCGCAACGTCTCACCCCCTTGAGACTTTTGCAGTCAGCGTGGGCCGGCGAGAGAGGCGTGTCAACGGACAGGATGCCCCTCGAGCCAAGGCGGTCTATGCCTTTTGCGCCGTGCACCGATAAAGGACGAGCAGCAGCGCCAGCAGGACGGCGGCCGACAGGGCGAGTGACCAGTGAATGCCGATCGCCGCGCCGACGAGGCCGACGGTGATGCCGCTAAAAGCCCGCATCCCCAGGCCTGCCATGTTGAACAGGCCCACGACGCGGCCGCGGATGTCGGCCGGCGCATTCAATTGCACCAGTGCCTGCGCCATGGTGTTGAACGACAGCTCGAAGAACCCTGCGGCAAACAGCAGCACGATCGCCAGCGGATAGATCCGCACGGACGCGAAGGCGAGCAGGGAGATGCTCCACAGCATGGCCAGCGTGATCGCGGTCCGCGGCGTGCCCTTGAGCCGACCCCACGATTCCAGCGCGATGCCGGCGAGCAGCGCGCCAGCGGCGTCGGCCGCCAGAAGCACACTGTAGGACACACCGGGATCGCCATGGCCGAGATCGCCGGCAAAACCTGGCATCTGCGCGTGGTAGGCGTTGCCGATCATGAAGGAGGTGAGCCCGGCCAGCCACGTCATCGCAGTCAGCACCGGCTGCGTTCCGATGGAGCGGATCGTGAGCACGATGTCGGTCAAGCCGCGGACGGCGAAGCGTCGCGCGGCCACGCTTGTGTCCCGCGCCGGCGCCCAGAACAGCCAGAGCAGCATGGGCAGATAGAACAACGTGTTGAAGATGATGCCGTGCGAGGTGCCGAGCGTCAGCATGATGACGCCGCCCACGGCAGGTCCGACCAGGATGCCGAGATAGCGCGCCATCGCATTCAGGCGCACCGCGCTCGGCAGATCGGCAGGTCCAACGAGATCGTAGAGCAGGAGCTGGTTGGGCGTTTGCCACAGGACGCCCGCGCATCCATGGATGACCAGCAGCAGCATCGCGTGCCACATCTGGATCGTATCGGTGATGAAGAAGATGCCCCATCCGGTCGAGGCAACGATGAACAGCAGCATGCCGCACTGGATGATGCGGCGCGGATCAAAGCGGTCGGCGAGGCTGCCGACGGCGACGGAAAACAGCAGGAACGGCAACCAGTGCGACAGCACCGCAAAGCCCGCCAGCGCGGGCGAGTGGAATTTCTGGAACACCACCCAATAGCTGATCACGTGTTCGATATTGTCTGCCATCATGGCCAGCACGTAGGCCACGAACTGCGCACGATAGGGGCGCGACTGCATCGCTGCGAACGAGCTCGGTGCAGCCGCCGGTTTCGTCGAGATGTGAATGTTCAATCGATGACCTGGGTAAGAGCGTGGCGAGAGTTAGGTTCTGGCGTCTTCGTCGAGCGGCCCTGCAGCAGTTACGGCCGCGGTTGGCAGGAGGCCGAACCTCACATAGGCTCTACCGCAGCCTGCGACATTCAACACAAGACGGGCGGTGAGGAAATAGCCATGGAGTCAATCCGCGTATGCACCCATGCGGGGCCGGGCGCCGAACCCGTGATCCGCACCGTACCGTGGCCGAAGGTTGGGAAGAAGGCGGCGCTGATCAAGGTCGGCGCCTGCGGCGTCTGCGGCACCGACCTGCACATTCTCAGGGGGCATTGGCCAAAACCGTTGCCCTGGCCATTCACGCTCGGACACGAGCTCGGTGGCGTCATCGTCGAATGCGGCGACGAGTTCACCGAAGATTTCATGAGCAAGCCGCTTCACGTCGGATCGAAGGTGATGATCCCGCCGTTGATGCCCTGCGGCCGTTGCTACTACTGCATCCATTATCCGGCGACGGCCAACAAATGCCTGACGCCGGTCTATTACGGCCGCTATCTCGGCTTCGACAAGGCACCGCATCTATGGGGCGGCTGGGCCGAGTATGTCTATGTCGATCTCGACATGCTGCCGGGCACCAAGATCTACAAGCTGCCCGACGACATGTCGCTGCGGCTGGGCGCGCTATCCGAGCCGCTAACGTCCTGCATCCGCGCCTTCAACCGCGCAAGTCGCGCCGGTGGCTTTACCTGGGGCGACACGGTCGTGATCCAGGGCTCCGGTCCGATCGGCATTCTGGCGGTCGCGGCTGCGCGGGAGATGGGTGCGGGGCGCGTGATCTGCGTCGGGGCGCCGGAAGAGCCACGATTAAAACTCGCGCGCGAGTTCGGCGCGGAGGCGACGGTGAACATCGAGGAGCTGAAGACGCCGCAGGATCGCATCAAGGCCGTGCGCGGCATCGTCGGCGGTTTCGGCGCCGATCTCGTGATGGACTGCTCGGGCCATCCCTCAGCCGGTCCCGAGGGCGTCGAGATGCTGCGAGACGGCGGCACCTATGTCGAGATGGGTCAGTTCACAGACGCCGGATCGATCGAGACCTCCTGGCATCGCATCTGCACCAAGGACCTCAACGTGCTGGGCTCCTGGGGCTTTACCGGCAACGATCTGCCGCTCGGCGTCGACATGCTCTATCGCACGGCGGGCAAATATCCATGGCTGAAGATGCAGACGATCTATCCGTTCACGGAACAGGGCGTCGCGCAGGCGGTGGCGGACGCGATGGCGATGAAGACGGTGAAGTCGACCATCGTGCCATGGCCGGAATTGGTGGGGTGATCTCTTGTTTTCTTCTGCCTTGCATGGGGAGAAGGAAGAAACGATCGCCTCGGTCAACTTCGATGCCCAAAAAGTTCCATCAGGAATTCGCGAGATATCCACGCTGAGGTGAAACTTAGGCCCAAGTTCCGGCTTTCACTTCGCGGGAGAATGACCGTGAAGCGAATCCTGGAACCCGTCACCTATATTCTGGCCATCGTCTACTTTCTGGTGGACGCGGCCTTCATGGCCGTGGCGCGGCCCATATCACGCTGGCTTGGGCGGCATCTGGAGTTCAAGCGGTTGCGGGCCTGGATCAGATCGCTGCCGCCTTATCCTTCGCTCGCCCTGTTTTCCGTGCCTGTGATCATGCTGGAGCCGATCAAGCCCATCGCAGCCTACCTCGCCGCGACGGGGCAGGTTGTCAGCGGCGCTGTGGCTTTCATCATCGGCGAGCTGCTCAAGCTCGTGCTGGTCGAGCGCCTGTTCCATCTCACGCGTGACAAGCTGATGAGGATTCCAACTTTTGCCTGGGCGTATGGAAAGTTCGCCAAGGTGAGGGCATGGCTGCAAGCAACCGAGGCTTGGCGGGCTGTCCGCGCCTTGAGCCGTTCAGCGCGCGACTATATCGCGCAAGCCAGAGCAAGGCTCGTCGGCGGTTTCAGCAAGCTGGCGACCTTTCGGGACTAGCCTTCGATAGAGCAATCTGCCCCTCAGGCGAGCTTGCGCGGAGCCGCGGTCGCCTTGTCACCGGTGTTCGGCGTGCCGGTCGGCTCAATCAACAGAAGATGAACCTCGTCGCGCGCCACGGGCCGATGTTCGACGCCCTTGGGGACGATGTAGAGCTCACCCGGCTCGAGTGTCACCGTGCGATCGCGCAATTCGATGTCGAGGCTGCCCTTCAGGACGAGAAAGAAATCATCGGTGTCATCGTGCTTGTGCCAGGTGAACTCTCCCTTCACCTTCACCACCATAACGTCGCAATCGTTGAAGGTGGCGACGGTTCGCGGCGACCAGAATTCGTGGAATGTCGCAAGCTTGTCGGCAAGTGATACCTTGTCGGTCATGAGTCCTCCGTGCCGCGTTGTGCAGCAGCGATTTGGGATCGAACTGCTGACGCGACAAGGGTCCATTCGTCGCGTGCTGCGAGGCGCCGTAGGGTAGTTAGCCAAAGGCGTAACCCACCGCTTTGGTTAGCGCACGGAGGAGAGGTGGGTAACGCCTTCTGCCAACCAACCCACCCCTGCATTAGGGGCTGGATTGGAGTGGCCCCGTTCGGCAAGTTCGTTGACCTAGGTCAACATTCTCAGAGCCGAAATCATCCCAAGCTGCCCCACCGTCATCTTGCCAGCGGATCGGCATCACATTCGTCGAGCGAGCAACATGAGATTTCCGGCAGGGGTCGTCGCGGGAATGCTCTTACTCACTGGCACGGGGACGAGCCATGCCGTGGTTCGCATTACGAATGATCGAGGCGGACAGATTGGCTACTACATCGAAAGATACGAGAAATTGCGCGCCTCGCGTCAATCGGTCGTCATCGACGGCCTGTGCGCCTCCGCCTGCACGATCGTCCTTGCAACCATCGCTCCGGATAACATCTGCGTAACATCCAGAGCGAGACTTGCCTTTCATGCTGCATGGGACTTCGGCAGGAATGGGCGCACCTTTACAGATCGTGGAGCGACCCGGATGCTGTATTCGATGTATCCTTCGCCAATTCAACAGTGGCTCGATAGTCGCGGAGGTCTAACTCCCCGCACAGTTTTCCTCGAAGGCAAACAGCTGCATGGGATGTATAGGGGATGCGATCTCGATTCCCGGCCATCCGCCACACGTTGAACGACGCGATTACTTCCCTGTTCCAAGGGCTGATGGCACAAAGTACACTTGCCGCACGTGGGGGTTGTGTTTTGAAATGAGCACTCAATACCGGCAAGGTTGAGTGATGGTGGAGAAAACACAGGATTTGCCTCCCGAGATCGCGGAGTTGTTTGTGGCTGCGGAAAAGCTGCCGTTGGGCAAAAAACGCGACGACTTGCTTTGGAAAGCGCTGGAATTGGAAGCCAGATTGAACGTCGAGCGCTGGGTCAGTTCGCCCGGACTGCGGCCGCGGCGCGAAACGGCAGACGAGGGCTGATTGGCTGCGATTGCCATGTCCCTGCAGTTCCACCGTGCCGTCGAACACATGGAAATATGGAGCGCGAGCAGCGACGGCTTTTCGTTCGTGATCAGTTTCGAAAGTCCCACCGGGACCGGTTTTCACGGAAGCGCCGGCTATGTCGCGTCATGGCGGCCGGTTGACCAGAGCCGTGGCGCGATCAGGGTCTTCGGCTCGCCGTTCAAGACGTTCGATCAGGCGATGGCGGCCTGCGAGGCGATGCTGAAACACCTGACGAGCGAAAAATGAAAGCCTCTCGGGGCCGGCAGATGGCGTGAGGGGCGGCGGGCCATGTCGGCGCCGATTCTCGCCAAGCGGGCTTCACAACCAAGCGGGCTTCACAACAATGACGCATCGCTGCCGTATCCTGCGCAAGATCAAGTGCGGTCATAGTCAAGTCTAGGATCGTGGCGAGGGCTGGCGGACGTACCCAACCTCACACATCCGAAACGCCCCCGGAGAAGTTCCTCTCCGGGGGCTTTCTCCCAGGCGGTGTATTCGGCCGAACGCCGAGCAAGCAGGAAACTCCCTGCATGCGCTAAATGCGCGAAGCCGATCGAAGGCCGATATCGAAGTTGTTGGTTCTCTTTCAGGAACAGAACCAAATGATGACCAGAGCCATCGGCAGGCCAACACCCAAGGCACCGAAAATCATCAGCGCAAAAGCCGAAAGCAGGTTGGCCTCGGGCTGCATCTCATGCCCGTGCATTTCGTTTCCTCCGTCGAGCCCCCGCCCAAAAGGATGAACGATCCCCACCAAGGGCAAGGCTGGACGTGCATGGTTAAGAAAAGATTAACGCGCTCCCACAATCCACAACGCCGCTCTGTGCGTCAGCGTCTAGGCGCCGAACAGACCGGCATATTCGAAAACACCCAGACCGGCAGTGAGCCCTTTGGCGCCACCGCCGACAAAACGGCATCTCACCAACAGACGTTTACTGGGACGACGCGCCATCCCCAGCCAGTCCAGACCCGACGCAATCTCGTACACCCATCCCACCCGGCATAGCCCCAACCCGGAGCACCCCAGCCCCAGCCGGGCCCCCAAGCCGCCGCACTGGCGAGCCCTAAGCCGACGCCAAGGCCCACGGCCGGTCCGCGCCAGCCCCAGCCGCCTCCACGCCACCCTCCGCCCCAGCCGCCACCGTGCCATCCTCCACCTGCAAATCCGCCATGAAAGCCACGCTGTGCGGAAGCAGCGCCCGGTGCGAGAGCAAGGATCGCAGCAACGCCGAGCGCGAAAAGCGCCTTTTTGACCATGAGAAACCTCCGTAGGTCGAGGAATTGCGCGAAGTAAACGGCTCACGGTCTCGTTGGTTGCAGTCCCGGGGGGCGGAGGGCCGGCCGCGCAACCAACTCACACGCTGGAGCCAAGGATCGCATCCACGACAGCGTCCGTGATCGAGAACAAGCTGCCGCGCGCCACCACTTGGCGGCGCGGTACCAGCAACCTCGTTCGCGGCGAGATGCCGCCGATGATCAGGGCAGGGCTTACGGTTACGCGGAGGAGGGTGAGCCTGCGTCTGCGGAATTGATTAGGATTCGAAAAGGGCCGGCGCTGCGGCGGCAGATTCGTGGACCAGTTCGCGGCCGAAGGGGGGACGATTTTGATCCCGCATCCGAATGTTCTGAGCGATCTCGCTGCCTTTCTGGTCGAGGCCAAGCGCGATGACTTCATCCTAATCTCGTCGCGCTTTAGGAGCGTGCCGGCAATGCCCGTCTGGCTTGTCGCCGTTACGTGCGTCCAAGGTCGGTCTCCTTCGCCACCGCCGCGCCAACCACCTTGGTGCCTTCGAGTTCTCGCACGATCCGTTCGTCCGGTCCGACGATCCCCAGATCGAACTCCCGATCCGGCGCGACGAGAATCATGCGCCGGCCGACGATCACGACTACTGTCATGTCGTTCGTCTCGCCCGCGCCCGCCCAATCGCGGATTTTCGCGGCATAGGGCTGGTTGCGCCAGGCGTTGGGAAAGCCTGGGTCGCACCTGACCTCGAGACCGTCTTCCGACGTTGTCAGAACGAGCTTTGATCTGCTTGGTTTCCATTGCTCGTCGAGGAGATCATTGACGAGCCAGAGGCAGCTGAAGCTTTCGCATTCGGCTGGTCGTTCAGCGTAGATCGAGCAGCCGCGGCCAGGCCGGCAATGCGCGCACCACACGTTCACGGGCTTGGACAGCGCCTCGATCGCCATCACCTTGCAGCACAGCGTGCAGTCGCCGCACTGCCGCTTGATGGAGGAGGTCACGCGCGCATCCTCGAGAGATCCGGTTGTGCAGAGCCTACACGAAGCGGCGAAGAGAAGCTTTCATTCCCTCGCGAGCGAAAGAAGACGACGCCGCCGGGGCACGCCGGCGGCGTCGTGTTTGGTCATGTCAGGTGAACTCAGCGGCCGCCGCCGCCACCGCCGCTACCACCTCCGCCTCCGCCACCC
>NZ_JBANBA010000103.1:0-34705 GCF_059803475.1 Bradyrhizobium sp. UFLA05-89
CTCCTGCCACCCGAAAACTTGCCCATCCTCGAATGGCTCGGTATCAAAACGTCAAAATCACTGTGATGAACCACTAGGCCCGGCACACGTTTCGGCGGGGGCAGTGTGCCGGGCCGCCGATATGGGCAAATTGTGGCGGGCAAATTCGATGAAATCCATCGGACGGCTGCGTTGGGCGGTAGATAACGACCGCAAGGACCTCGCAAACCATGAGGCAAGCGAACGTTCGCATCGCGAGAGCGACGGTGAACAGGAGTCATTGGCCGAGCGCATTCTGAAAAATCTCGCGCTGATCCGTGCGCATGAGGCCAAGACAGACTAGAAGCGCTGGGCCCGCGGCGTTGGCCGTCGATAAGGCTTTGGTCCGATCGCTCCCATTCGCGCATGGAACCGGCCGCCGGATGGATTTGTCCGTTCTGGTGTTGCTGGGCTATGGGCCCTCAAACCGCGCTAGCGACGTCTTGCTTTTTCTCTCCGCGGGCGACAACTGCGTGACTCGGTAACGACCGATTTCGCCGAACAGCACCCAGCGGGATCTGCGTCAAAGTCTTTGTCAGTCGCCGCCACCAGGCCGGCCCTACAGGCGACAGTGTTCCCTCCAGGAGGGCGGCTTTCTCTCGGGCTGCAGTAGCTTCACTGTTTGCTTTCAGCAACTCCGCCAGAAGCTTGCTCGTGCGATCGCACTCTTTTTCGAAGTCCGCCCGGTGACCGCCGGCGATTACCTTCATCTCCATGAGATCCGCCTGCAAAGTCGCGATGTGTTCCTTTAGGGCGCCGACCACCTGGTCACCGGCCGGGGGCTGGGGTACGCGCGTGATGGGAGAATGATTGATCTCGCTGAGGTCGACCTGTACCAAGGTCTTACCATCGTTCGAACGGGAGCGCGGCAATCGATGTCGCTTGACGAGCGCTCTTGCTGCTTCCGAGGAAATTTTCAGCCTTTCGCCCAGCTCGGCGTAAGTCAGCATATCGACGGGCATGGGTGTTTGCTCCCGTTTGATCGGACGGTCGCCACCCAGACCAGCGGAAGATGCCAACGATAGGTTAAGGGTTGGTTTACTATTATTGGGGCTCGGTACGGCTCAAGTCGCGGCGGAGGAGTTTTTGCTCTCCGCTGTTGTGGGACCTCTTTAGCTCTCACAAGCGTCCTGGCGAACTGCCTGCCGCCATCTTGCGATCCGCCCACCCCTTGATGTCGGCGACCGTCAGTGCCTTGAGGAAGGGATTGGCGTTGACCAGCTTGTCGCGTGTGGTCCGACCTGTCGCGTCAGCGGCTGCCATAAGGGAAGCCGCATCGGCACTTTCCGCGCCGGACAATAGCGCGACGGCGCCCGCCGGTCCCGCGAAATGAGCGAGGTAGAGAGAACCGGCCGTGATCGGCAGACCGCGCTTGTTGAGGATCGCGGCATATTCCTCGACCAGTCGCGTGGCGATGTCTCGCGCAAGCTTGGGATCTCGCCGCAGGTCCAACACCTCCTTGTCGCTGCGCCCCTGGATCAGATCGCGTCGGTGCTTTCGAACTGCTTCGAGCCACGTATCATCGAGAAACTGGGCAGCACCGGTGGCACTCGACCGCTTGTTGCTGGCATTCGAGTCACCATTGGACTCGGCGACGATAATGCGCTCGACCAATGCCTTTGCGGCCGTCTTGTCGACCAATCTCCCGTTCAAATGCGCGTCGCGAAACAGGATGAAACTTGCGACGAAAGCGAGGCCGATGGCCACTCCAAGAGCAATCGTGATGGATTCCGCCGACAGCCAGTCCCGCGCGGCGACAACGTACGCGCGCTCGTCCGGGCGAGGGGGACGGATTTCGTCGAGGCGGCGTGTTTGCTCTGACCCATGCCCGAGGCACCCAGCGTTGCCGTCGGCCACCTCATTGCACGGGAATCCTTGCGCTAGGTCTGACATCGCGTTGGTAGGTTCAATGCCCGTAGCAGGCCGTCGAAGACACCTGGTGGGCAGGATTTGAGCTCCGCGACCGGTTCGGCGCGGTCGAGTTTCACAGTTGCCTTGGAAGTTCGCTGCTCAGGCCGAGCTCTGGGCAGCACGACCACGGATTTTCCTCCGTGTGCGCTCCGTTGCCCGACGATCTTCGCGGGCTCTCGTGCAACGATTGAGGTTGGATCCGGTGGGGGCATCACTTCGCCCGACGGGATCGGCTGCGGTGGCGCTTCAAGCATGTGCGGGATTTCGAGACGGTCCGCCGTCGTCAGCGTATCGTATGGGCCAACGGCCGCCCGAGCAGGCGGATCGTTCACAGGCTTTGTCGTGCGCGGTGGTGTCTTGAGCTCCATCACCGCGAGTGTACCCAGGCCAAAAAGGATGAGAGCCACTCTCATCTGATTTCACGCTGTCCGAGGAGGAAGCCTCGCTCAAAGCCCGCCGGAAATGAGCTCGCGAAAAATTGGAGACGATTGCAGAGATCCAATGAGGCGGCTTAGCGGCAGAAATGAACTCGCCGGGATGGATACGGGACAAGATCAGAGTCAGGGTTAACGCGGATTGGCGAACGAAGCACGGAGGCGTTTCGTCATCCGGAGATCGCGTTCGCGATTACATCAGAATGAACGTGATGGCGCCCGTGGGACCGGGTTGCTCGCGCCTGGTCATGGGGTGGTCGCCATAGGCGGTGACCGGGCGATCAGACAACTTGCGGTATGACCGTTATTCCTCAAGATCGACATATAGCCGAAGCCTGAGGACGATATCGGACAAAGCCTGTCCAAGAGGGATTTCGGAAAGCCATCTCCTTTGCGAGGCTCACCAAGGACGAGGGGCGGCAATCGCCACAGCAGGATGCCGCGCCGGCTTTTCATCAGTGCCGGCGGCGGATGCGATCGGTTGTGATGGCGGTGGTTTAGGAATCGCTGCACGAAACGGCGAAGCTTTCGCAGATTGAAGCAAAGGCCCGTTTCGCCTCAGCATCCTCGAAGTAAAAGCGCGTTCCGATATCGGCTCGCTCGATCCACCAATCAAGCTTGCTTCCCCGTGCAATACGGGAAGCCTCTGCGCGCAGTAGATCCAGCTGCCTGCCATAAGCTCGTACGACTAAGCAATTTGTTTTGACCATGGAAATCGCCTCAGAATTAAAGTCAAACAACAATGGATAGTGCCGTTGCTTTCTTAAAAATGGTCACTATGCAATTTGTGCCAGGAAGGGAAAGGAGCATCACCTCCTACTTGGGCGAGGCCTTGCGGATCGCTCAATCAGGCAGAGATCGACAAGATGGAGGCCAATTGACGGCCCGAGCGACGGACGTTCATGACTGCGTAAGAGCCGTCGTCCCAAATCCGCGCAGTCATTCTCCGCTCTTCGGTTCGGGCTTGTTGAGAAAGTGAAGTGCAGTATTGATCTGCTCAAGCTGACCTTCGATTTTGTCTCGCTCGTCAGCGGCGCTAGTCTTTCTAAGCTGGTCAACAAGCGCTTGCTTCCGCGAAAGCAAATTCTTTATGACTGTCGTCACCATTCCCCGCTTTCATGAATGCAGTTGAAAAGGCCGCAGGCCCACCCCTTCCTGCGGCCATCCGGGAAAATTGACTGTCGATAAATCGCTACTTCCAGCCCCGGTTATGATGACGATTCCACAATTTTGTTCTGAGGTTGACTCCTGAATGCATGTTCCCGCGTGGAACAAAAGAAGTGTGGCGCCGACGCGACAGCGTAAAACGCGAAGTCAACAGAAACGGGAAAGCTAGGCGCCCGACATCGGCGTCGAGTCCGCATTAAAGAACCCTTAGCTCCGGGGGCCTCAAGACCGACTTAAGGATTTTCAGAGATACCAGCCAGGCGGGCAAGACTTGTTTTCGGGGGACACGGGGTGGTCATCGAATTGAGACAGCTGCTGTTGCGCGGAGCAATTAGCCTCACGGTATGCGTCTTGGTCGCGGCCTTCGTCGCTGGCTTGTTGTCAGTACTGGCCGACCATCTCGGGCCGAGTGCACAAGCGACCGAGGCGTGCAAGGCCGCCCAATGCGTGCCGAAGGCTAAGGGCGGTGCTCCGAACCTGACCGCGCCAAAATCGCGGACGACCCATTAGCCGGCTCACGAACGATAGCGGCCATGAAGCGCACTCGAACACCCGCACTCTCAGCAACCGCGCAATCAGGTACGCATCGCGTCGATCACGTGAGCAATGAGGACCGCCACGCTTAAGGCAACGACAAAAGCGAACATCCAGGCGAGCAAAACATCCACCTCCTCGCGGGAGTGAATGCGCTCATTCCTGCACAGTCAAAAACCATCCTCAAGGAACCGCAATTTCCGCGTTCGGTTGAGGATTGTCGGCAACAAATGTGTCCGCTGTCGGCCTTATCGGCAGAACGCCAAAAAGAGGAGCGCCGCGACCAGGCAGGCGGTGAGGGATAACAAATAAACGCCCACAGCTAACCCCCGACTCATCATGCAGAGATTAGACGGCATTTTGGGCTTTCAAATGCCTTTTGCCATTTTTTCCCAAGGGAATGCGGCTCTGGCCGTGAATCCCGCATCCTGTTGCTGCATGATACCGGCGTGCTCGCGGCAACGACGGCGTTCGGAAAGACGATCTTAGCCATCCGGATGCTGGCCGAACGCGGGCGGAATACTTTGGTGCTCGTCCATCGCCGTCAGCTCATGGATCAATGGATCGAGAGGCTTGCCGCGTTCTCAAATATGCCGCGTGAGGCGATCGGCATGATTGGCGGCGGCCACCACAAACCGAAAGGTCTGGTCGACGTCGCCTTGATTCAGAGCTAGTTGGGCGTGGCCAAAACACTGTGTCGAGGAGCGGTGCTGCACGGGCATTATGGTACTGCCGTGCAGTACCGGGCAGGGTCGAAATAGGCGAAAATAATCGGGTGATCAGATCAAGCCGTTGAAAAGAAAGGAAAATGCTTTAGCTCTAGCGCTTCAGATTTTCCCTCGGATCAAAAGTCGATTGGACCGGTAGAGGTTATAAACATTAATGAAAACAATATGTTAGATCGTGGATTTTCCGTTGCGCCCATGATGGATTGGACTGACCGGCATTGCCGGGTGTTCCACCGTCATCTGACGCGGCGGGCGCTGCTTTATACGGAGATGCTGACGACCGGCGCGGTCATCCATGGCGACCGGGCGCGGCTCTTGGCGTTCGATGCGCGCGAGCATCCGGTGGCTCTCCAGCTTGGCGGGTCGGATCCGCGCGAACTTGCTCTCGCGGCGCAGATCGGCGCCGACTTCGGCTATGACGAGATCAACCTCAACGTCGGCTGCCCGTCCGACCGGGTAAAGGATGGCCGCTTCGGCGCGTGCCTGATGGCCGAGCCCGAACTGGTGGCTTCGTGCGTGGATGCGATGAAGCGCGTCGTGCGCGTGCCCGTGACGGTGAAGTGCCGCATCGGCATCGATGATCAGGATCCGGAAGTCGCTCTTGATGCCCTGGCGCGCGCAGTGGTCGCGGCGGGTTCTGATGCGCTGATCGTGCATGCCCGAAAGGCCTGGCTCAACGGCCTGTCGCCAAAAGAGAACCGCGACATCCCGCCGCTCGATTACGATCGTGTCTATCGTCTCAAGCGGGCAATGCCCAACGTGCCCATCATCATCAACGGGGGAATCGCGGGCATCGATGAGGCGAGAGCCCATCTCGCCCACGTTGATGGCGTGATGCTGGGGCGCGCCGCCTATCACGATCCGTGGCGGCTGCTTGCGGTCGATCCGGAGTTCTTCGGTGAGGCCGCACCGCACGCGACGATGCAGGCCGCATTCGAAGCCATGATGCCCTACATCGCCGAGCAGCTTGCGCGCGGGATGCGGCTGCACGCCATCACCAGGCATTTCGTCGGTGCGTTTCATGCCGTGCCTGGCGCGCGTGCCTTCCGCCGCCATCTTGCCGAGCATGGCGTGAGGCCAGGGGCCGGACTCGACGTCCTTCGTGATGCGATCGCGCGTGTTGGCGATCGCGCGGTGGCGGAAGCCGCGGAATAGCGACACCCTCTGAATGTTGAAAGCGAAGAGCCGGATCGGCGATCCGGCTCTTCGTCGTTCGGCGGATCAGCGGAACAGGTCGAAATGGTAGTTCACGCCGACGCGGGCGCTGTGGAATTTCGCGGCATTCCAGTCCTGCAGATCGTCGTGCTTGAAGTCGGTGTAGAGATATTCGGCCTTGGCCGACCATTTGGGCAGAAATGCCCATTCGACGCCGCCGCCCGCGGTCCAGCCCATCTTCATCTTGTTGATCGGGCCGTCCTTCATCTCGCCAGTCGCAAGACCCGCGGTCCCAAAGAACAGCAGCCGCGAGTCCATCGTCGCGATGCCGGCGCGGGCTCGACCCGTCATATACCAGGGCACGCTGACGGCGGCGCTGTTGAGCGCGTCGTGATTCTTGATATCGCCGCCCTCGAAGTCGTTCTCGATGCCGACCACGAACATCGGCGAGAGCTGGTAGTTATAGCCGATCTGCACGCCGCTGGTGGCGCCCTTGACCTTGCCGCCGCTCGTGCCCACGAGGTTGTTGTAGGCATCGTCGCCGCTCGTGGCATAGCCGGCGTTGAAGCCGGCATAGAGGCCGGTCCACGAATAGGCCGGCGTCGGCGCCGTGTAGGCGGAGGCGGGCGCGGCATAGCGCGCCGAAAGGTCGGCGGCGCTCGCGCCGCCTGCGGTCAGCACGACGGCAAAGGGCAGGGCGCAAATCGTGCGACGTGGTGCGGCTCTGGCAGTCATAACTCTCAATCTCCCACTGGGCCGCGTCACGAACGCAGCATTATCCAAACCCCGATCCGGGATGGGTTTCGTTATAAACCGACCAGACGGTTTGTAAATAGCCGGAAATGCCACACCCACGATCTTTCGGGCGTCGGGCCGCGTCGCTTGGGTCTAGGGATATCCGTGCAGCATCAGGCGGTCGGCGCGGACTTCCCAGCGCTCGAGTCGGTCGAGGAAGGTCATGCCGAGCAGGTTGGTCTTCATCGTGCCGTGCGGCACCACCAGTGCAGGCACCGAGCGCTCGACGAGCTTGCCGATCGCGAGCCGGTCCAGCGTCAGGCGCGCCGCCTTGGTGCGGCCACCGGCAGTTTCGACGTCAACGTCATAGTCGAGCAGTTCCAGCGGGAGGCCCGCTGCCTTTGCGGTCTCGTAGGTGAGCACGACGGAGGTCGCGCCGGTGTCGACCACCATTGGTGCGGGCACGCCGTTGATCCGCGCCTGCAGCGCGAATTCGCCGCCGCGGCTGCGCTGGACCTCGACGGCGCGCGTCTTCAGGCTGGTGCGGTGGCGCATGAGATCGGAGACGGTGTCGCTGGCCCGAGCGACCTGCTCGGGATCCCTGTAGGCGACCACGGCGCCCGCGGTCGCGGTCAACAGCAACAGCACCAGGAAGAGGCGGCTCATCGCGCGCCTCCGTTTCTCGGCGTCAGGCGGATTTCGGCGCTGAACCGATCGCTGAAAGTCCCGCATCCGCCATACGCGCCGGAAGCTGCGCCATGAGCGCGAGCCGTTCGGCACGCTCCATGGCGTGCCAGCGCACGATTTCCGGCAGCGTGCGGCCGCAGCCGAAGCAGAGCTTTGTCTTGGGGTCGATCATGCAGACGGCGACGCACGGTGTGTCTTTGCTCATTCCCGCATAGTGAAGGATCGCTGGGCAGTTCTGCAAGCATCTCTCAGGAGCCCGTGCCTGCACTCATGATCGGCTTGTGGCGCGGCCGCCGTCTCTCGTCCGTGACACCGGAGCCGTCGGGCTGCAGCGGCGGAGCTTCTTCCGTCATCGGCGCAAGCGCGCTCATCACGCGCTCCGGGGGGAAGGTGACGATCACCTCGGTGCCGATGCGCAGTTTCGATTTCAGCGTGAACGTGCCACCGTGCATGTCGATGAGGTTCTTGGCGATGGGAAGGCCGAGGCCTGCGCCCTGTTCGGCCGACTTGATCGAGTTCGAGCCTTGGCCGAAGGAGGCGAGCACGACCGGGATTTCGTCTTCGGGAATGCCCGAGCCGGTATCCCTCACCGAGAGATATTGCCCGCCCGAAGCGGTCCAGCCGACTTTCAGCCAGATCTCGCCGCCCTGCGGGGTGAACTTGATCGAGTTGGACAACAGATTGAGCACGACCTGGCGGATCGCGCGCTCGTCGGCCCACAGCCGCGGCATCGCCTGCTCATAGACCTCGTGGATGGTGATGCCGCGGCTCGATGCGCGCAGTTTCATCAAATGATGGCAGTCGGCGACGATGCCCACCAGCGACACCGCTTCCTCGTTCAGCTCGTAACGGCCGGCCTCGATCCGGGACAGGTCGAGGATCTCGTTGATGAGATTGAGCAGATGTACGCCGGAATTATGGATGTCGGCGGAATATTCCTTGTAGACGGCGACCTGATGCGGGCCAAAAATCTCGCTCTTCATCACCTCGGAGAAACCGAGGATCGCGTTCAGCGGCGTGCGCAGCTCGTGGCTCATCTGCGCGAGGAAGCGCGACTTGGCGACATTGGCGGATTCGGCGCGGTGCCGCGCCTCGTCCGAGATCGCCTTGGCCTGTTCCAGTTCGCCGATCAGCGCGTCCTTCTCCGCGCGCGCTTCCAGCGTCGCGAAGGTCGAGGAGTGCAGCCGGTGCGCCAAAAGCACGAAATAGCCTTCGGCGGCGAGCGACAGCGCCGCCAGGATGTAATTGTCCAGCGAGCCGCTCATCGCAAAGCTCAGCGCCATCGCCACCGCCACGGGCGCGGTGGCCGCAAGCGCCGCAATTGGCAGATTGGCGGCCAGCATGCTCGATACTGCGATCACCAGCAACATCAGGAACATCATCAGCGTTTCCGTGACGACGTCGAACACGGGATGGATCAGGATCGCCATCCAGCACAGGCCGTAGAGCAGGTCGAGCACGACGAAACGCGTGCGCCATTTGCGCGTGACGGCGGGCAATGCCGGCTCGGCGAGATAGCGGCGGCAGCTCTTGGTCATGGCCGCGTGGATGCAGAGCATGCCGACGGTCCAGAGCGCCGCTGGAACCGGCTGCATCCACAGCCCGAACAGCAGGCCGGTCGCGACCACCAGCAACATCACGACGTAAGATGCCGACAGTCGCGTCTGTGCATATTGGCGCAGCATTTCGCTGTCGAAGGCGGGCCGTGTTCCGCTGGTCGACGTTAACTTGTCGCGGGCCTCGCGCACCCGCTGCGCCGCAGCCCGGCGATTGCTCGCCGATGGCACGCTCGCCGGCTCGGCCGGAAGCTGCACGACCTCGGGCTTTTCAGCGGGGTTACTCATCAAGCAACACGAATTCCTGCCCACGCCGACGCGGGCCTTCTGCATTCTCTATCTCTGGCAATAAATCCTTAAGAGCTGACTTAAGGAGCTAAAGAATTGCGTTAACGGGGAGTTAATTCGACGTGTCGAACTGCGGCGAACGGCTGGCTCAATGCATCGCGGCGTGCTGCGCGATATAGACCACGGCCCCGGCCAGATATCCGGCAAGTGCCGGTCCAGCGATGCGGCGGGCGTACCAGAAGAACTCGATCTTCTCGAGGCCCATGGCGGCAACCCCAGCGGCCGAGCCGATGATCAGGATCGAGCCGCCCGTGCCGGCGCAATAAGCGATGAACTCCCAGATGAAGCTGTCGGGCGGATAGTGCGCGAGGTCGTACATGCCCATCGTCGCGGCGACGAGGGGCACGTTGTCGATGATGGCGCTGAGCAGGCCGAGCAGGACGACGATGATGTCCTGGCGGCCGATCGTGGTTTCCAGCCATCTCGCCAGCATCGTCAGGAGGCCGGCATGCTCGAGGCAGGCGACCGCGAGCAGGATGCCGACGAAGAACACGATCGAGCTCATGTCGATCCGGGTCAGCGCATGCGCCAGCGTGAGAGGCTTTCGCACGTGCTCGTCCTTTTCGCGATGAATGATTTCGCCGACCAGCCAGACGACGCCGAGACCGAGCAGAACTCCCATGAAGGGCGGCAGATGCGTGAGCGTCTTGAAGGCGGGCACGGCGATCAGCACGCCAAGCCCAAGGAAGAACATCAAGTTGCGCTCGAACAGCTCGATCCCTTGCAGCCGGTCTTCCTTCGGCGGCGGCGCAATCGTCTTGCCCCTCAGAGAAAAGCTGATGAACGCGAGCGGCACGAGCAGGTTGGCGATCGAAGCCGGAAACACCGCGCCCATGATGTTCACAGGCGAGACTTGTCCGCCGATCCAGAGCATGGTCGTGGTCACGTCGCCGATCACCGTCCAGGCGCCGCCCGCATTCGCGGCGATGACGATGAGGGAGGCGAACAGCAGGCGGTCATCGCGCCTGGCGATCAGTCTCTGGACCAGCGAGACCATGACGATGGTGGTCGTCAGATTGTCCAGGATCGCGCTCAGGAAGAATGCCACGAATCCAACCAGCCACATGAGCTGAACCTGGCTCGTGGTGTGGATTCGCGAGGTGATGACCTCGAAGCCGTCGTGAGCGTCGATTACCTCGACGATCGTCATGGCGCCGATCAGGAAGAACACGATCTGCGCCGTCGCGGCGACGGATTCGTCGAGCTGATGTCCGACCAGGGTGTGGTCGCCGATCGTGACCGCGTACACCGTCCAGAGCAGAACCGCGCCGATCAGCGCCGCCGCGCTCTTGTTGATGCCGAGCGGATGTTCGAACGCGATCGCCGCGTAGGCAACGACGAAGATGGCGGCGATCGCGATCAGCAAGACAGGTCCGGCCTCAAGCGGCCATCAACGTTGCAGCCGCGCGAGCAGGCTCGACGTATCCCAGCGCTTGCCGCCCATCTTCTCGACTTCGGCATAGAACTGATCGACCAGCGCGGTGACCGGCAGGTTTGCACCGTTGCGGCGGGCTTCCGCGATGCAGATCGAAAGGTCTTTACGCATCCATTCGACGGCGAAGCCGAAATCGTACTTGTCGTCGTTCATGGTCTTGTAGCGGTTCTCCATCTGCCAGGATTGCGCCGCGCCCTTGGAGATGGTGTCGATCACGGCCGCAACGTCGAGGCCCGACTTCTTGGCGAAGTGAATGCCTTCAGAGAGGCCCTGGACGAGTCCCGCGATGCAGATCTGGTTGACCATCTTGGTGAGCTGTCCGGAGCCCGCGGGCCCGAGCAGCTTGCACATCCGCGCATAGGCCGCGATGACCGGCTCGGCACCGGCATAAGCGTCCGCTGCGCCGCCGCACATCACGGTCAGGACACCGTTCTCGGCGCCGGCCTGTCCGCCGGAGACGGGGGCGTCGATGAATCTGAAGCCGCCCTTGGTGGCGGCCGCGTCAAGCTCGCGCGCGACTTCGGCGGAGGCGGTGGTGTGGTCGACGAAGGTTGCGCCCTTCTTCATGCCGGCAAATGCGCCGTCGGGACCGATCGTCACCGCGCGCAGGTCGTTGTCGTTGCCGACGCAGCACATCACGAAATCCTGGCCCTCGGCAGCCGCCTTCGGAGTCGGTGCGGTCCTGCCACCGAACTTGTCCGCCCATTCCTTCGCCTTGGCCGCGCTGCGGTTGTAGACAGTGACCTCATGGCCACCCTTCTTGACGAGGTGGCCGGCCATGGGGAAGCCCATGACGCCGAGACCGAGGAAAGCGACTTTAGCCATATGGGTGACCTTGCTTGTGCTTGGGTGTTCTTGCGGTTGTGACCGGCCTTTGAGGCGGCCCGGCCACTTCGAGGGTTTTTGGCGGTTCCGCCCGAAGAGGGCGGATCGGAGGCGCACCATAAACCCTTGAGGCCGGAGGGCAACGGGTTCGTTTGAAGGTCTCCTGTGCTAGGATGAGCGAACAAGGACAAAAAAAGGAGTGCAAGGCATGTCGGTGAGCGTTGGGGTGCTCGATCATTTCAACATCCGGACCCGGAAACTGGCCGAGACCGTTCGCTTCTATGAGGACGTGCTGGGCCTCGAGAAGGGCCCGCGACCCAATTTTGCTTTCCCGGGGGCGTGGATGTACAGCGAGGGCAAGCCGGTGGTGCATCTCGTCGACATTTCCGTGACGGACGAGGCTCAAAAGCCCGATTCAGGCGTTGTCCATCACGTTGCCTTCATCAGCCGGGGTTTCGACGGCATGAGGCAGCGCCTGAGCGGCAAGGGCATGACATTCGACTCCCGGCAGGTGCCCGGCGGCGACCTCTGGCAGATCTTCGTGCACGACCCCAACGGGGTCATGATCGAGCTGAATTACGAGGCGGCCAAGGAGCAGGGGGCGGGGGCCCCTGTCGAGACGGCCAACGATATCGGCAGGCAGTAGCCTTTTGGGCGTTTCCGCTCTAATGGGTCGCATCGTGACTTTAGGAGATGCGCTTTGAGCGTGACGCAGCAACAGGTTCTCGAAATCCTCAGCCGGATCAAGTCGCCGCGCGGGGTCGCGCTCACCAACGCCAATGTGCTGAGCGCGATCAGTGCCAGTGACGGCAAGGTGTTCTTCTCCATCAATGTCGATGCCGCGGAGGCGCGGGCCTGGGAGCATGTCCGGGCCGAGGCTGAGGCCGCCGTTCGTGCCATTCCCGGCGTCACCACGGCCATGGTGGCGCTGACCGCCGAGCGCAAGCCGGGCAGCGCGCCACCTCCGCCGAGCCGCGGCGCGCCCGGGGTACAGCCGGCACATGCTCACCGGCCGCCGCAGGGCGGCACATCGCCGATGTCGCGGCAGTCCGAGATTCCCGGCGTCTCCGCCGTCATTGCGGTCGCTTCCGGCAAGGGCGGGGTCGGCAAGTCGACCACCGCGCTCAACCTCGCGCTCGGCCTGCGCGATCTCGGCCTCAAGGTCGGGCTGTTAGATGCCGACATCTACGGTCCCTCGGTGCCGCGGCTGACGGGCCTGCACGACAAGCCCGAGCTGAACGAGGAGCGGAAGATGATTCCGCTGAAGCGTTTTGGTCTGTCGATCATGTCGATCGGATTCCTGGTCGAGGAAGAGACCGCGATGATCTGGCGCGGGCCGATGGTGATGTCGGCGGTGACGCAGATGCTGCGCGACGTCGAGTGGGGCAAGCTCGACATCCTGGTTGTCGACATGCCGCCGGGCACAGGCGATGCGCAGCTCACGCTCGCGCAGAACGTGCCGCTGAAGGGCGCCGTCATCGTCTCGACTCCGCAGGATTTGTCGCTGATCGACGCGCGGCGGGGCCTTGCCATGTTCAAGAAGGTGAACGTCCCCGTGCTCGGCATCGTCGAGAACATGAGCTATTTCCAGTGCCCGCATTGCGGCACGAAATCGGACATTTTCGGCCATGGCGGAGCGCGACACGAGGCCGAGAAGCTCGCCGTCCCGTTCCTGGGCGAAATCCCGCTGCACATGGTGATTCGCGAGACCTCGGATGCCGGAAAACCGGTGGTCGACAGCGAGCCGGGCGGGCCCCATGCGGCGATCTATCGCGCCATCGCGGGCCAGATCCGGGACCAGCTCAAGTCCGTAATTTCCGCAGGCTAAGGCCCTCCGCCGAGGCATGCGACTTTCGTACAGTCCTGTCATGCCATTGTCGCGTTCCGAAAGCTGGCCTTCCGTGCTAAAGGCCGCGGCAGTCAAGCGCCTTCGGTTCGACGCGGCCATCGCGCATCGCCGAGACCTAGCGGCGGCAAAAGAGACGTCGGGGAAAACGCCCCCAGCAAGGAGAGACCTGAAGATGAAGCGTCGTGATTTCTTGAAAGTGTCGGCAGCAGGCGCGGCGGCGACCGCGGTGGCCTCGCCGGCGATTGCGCAGTCCTCGCCCGAGGTGAAGTGGCGCCTGACATCGAGCTTTCCGAAATCGCTCGATACCATCTATGGCGGCGCCGAGCAGTTGGCGAAGTACGTCGCCGAGATGACCGACAACAAGTTCCAGATCCAGGTGTTCGCCGCCGGCGAGGTCGTACCGGGTTTGCAGGCGCTGGATGCGACCTCCAACGGCACGGTCGAGATGAGCCACACTGTGTCCTACTATTACGTCGGCAAGGATCCGACGTTCGCGATCTACGCCTCGGTGCCGTTCGGCCTCAACGCGCGCCAGCAGAACTCCTGGTGGTACCAGGGCGGCGGCGCCGAGCTTGGGAACGAGTTCTTCAAGAAGACGAACGTGATCGGCTTCCCCTGCGGCAACACCGGCACGCAGATGGGCGGCTGGTTCCGCAAGGAGATCAAGACGGTCGCCGATCTCTCTGGCCTGAAATTCCGCATCGGCGGCATCGCCGGCCAGGTGCTCCAGAAGGTCGGCGTGGTGCCGCAGCAGCTCGCCGGCGGCGACATCTATCCGGCGCTGGAAAAGGGCACCATCGACGCGGCCGAGTGGGTCGGTCCCTATGACGACGAGAAGCTCGGCTTCGCCAAGGTCGCCAAGTACTACTACTATCCGGGCTTCTGGGAGGGCGGTCCGATGGTCCACGCCTTCGCCAACCTGGACAAATGGAATGCGCTGCCGAAGAACTACCAGGCGATCCTGACCAACGCGGCGGCGAACGCCAACACCTGGATGGCGGCGCGATACGACCTGCAGAACCCAGCCGCGCTGAAGCGGCTGGTGGCCGGCGGCACCCAGCTTCGTCCCTTCACCAACGAAGTGCTCGAGGCGTGCCTCAAGGCGACCAACGAGCTGTGGGCCGAGATCTCGGCCAAGAACCCCGACTTCAAGAAGTCGATTGACGCGATGCAGGCCTACCGCTCGGATGAATATCTGTGGTGGCAGGTCGCCGAATACACCTATGACAGCTTCATGATCCGCTCGCGCACCCGCGGCTGATCAGGGCAGGGCCCCCCGGGGGGCCGCAATCCTAGGTCTTAAGTCTTAGTCGGGAAGCCCGGCCTCGTTCGCGAGGCCGGGCTTTTGTGTATGGAAATCGGTAACGGGTTGTTCCATGCTACCCGCCAAGCCTCGCAAGAAGGCTCACACAATCACAACCATCAGGGTAGGAAACATGAAAAGAAGAGACTTCATCAAAGTCACCGGACTTGGCGCCGCCGGCGCCGCCACGCTCGCCGCTCCCGCCATCGCGCAATCGATGCCGGAGATCAAATGGCGCATGCCGACGAGCTGGCCCAAATCGCTCGATACGCTTTATGGCGGCGCCGAGATGATGTGCAAGATGGTCGCGGAGGCGACCGACAACAAATTTCAGATCCAGATCTTCGCTGCCGGCGAGATCGTGCCGGGCCTGCAGGTGCTCGATGCCGTGCAGAACGCGACCTGCGAGATCGGCCACACCGCGTCCTACTATTACTTCGGCAAGGACCCGACCTTCACCTTCGGCTCGTCGGTGCCGTTCGGTCCCAACATGCGCATCAATCAGGCCTGGTACATGCTGGGTGGTGGCCGTGAAGTGCTCAACGAGTTCTACAAGAGCTACAACGTGATCTCGCTGCTTGCAGGCAACACCGGCTGCCAGATGGGCGGCTGGTTCAGGAAAGAGGTCAACACGCCCGGCGATCTCGAGGGCATGAAATTCCGCATCGGCGGCTTTGCCGGTCGCGTGCTCCAGAAGCTCGGTGTGGTGCCGCAGCAGCTTGCCGGCGGCGACATCTATCCGGCGCTGGAGAAGGGCACCATCGACGCGGCCGAATGGGTCGGGCCCTACGACGACGAGAAGCTCGGCTTCTACAAGATCGCGCCGCACTACTACTATCCCGGCTGGTGGGAAGGTGGCCCGATGCTGCTCGCCTTCGTCAACCTCGACAAATGGAACGCGCTGCCAAAGTACTACCAGAGCGTTCTGGAGCAGGCCGGCCACTACGCCAACAACTACATGATGGCGCGCTACGACCAGGCCAATCCGATGGCGCTGCGCAAGCTGCTTGCGAACAACACCAAGCTGCACGCCTTCTCGCCGCCGATCATGGACGCCTGCTACAAGGCGGCGAAGGAGTTGCATGCCGAGGTCAGCGCGACCAACCCCAACTTCAAGAAGGTCTACGAGTCCCTGACCAAGTTCTCGAACGACGGCTACGCCTGGTTCCAGGTCGCCGAGGTCGGCTACGACATCTTCATGGCGCGTCGCTCGCAGAGCTGATCGTAGCATCGCGTTGCGGCGCGATCATCGGTCAAGCAGCGAAAGCTCGGTCTCGCAAGGCGAGGCTGGGCTTTTTGCGTTTGGGAGAGTCCGTTGCGAATGCCGATCAAAAATCTCGAGAACAACCCCATGCAAAGTAGACGGTTGCGGGCTTGGTGCCCGCCCGCCTTCTGCGAAACCGTTTGACACGTCGGGCAAATCAGTGGCAAAACTCTACTATCGAATAATCCGAAATTGGCGAGCGGTGGCGCCGGCTCCGAACTTCGATCGTGCTACGACACGCGATACTTCGCTTCGCGCTTATATCGAGAAGGTCTGCTCCCTGTAGTCAGCAAGGTCGACCCTGATGTCAGCGGTTTCAGATATTCGTCTCGGCCGCGTGCTGGATCCGATGGAACGGATCTCCGAGACCCTGTTCGGCCTCATCATGGTGCTCACCTTCATCTGCAGTTTCGGTGTCGCGACCGCGGACGATATCAGGAGCCAAACGATGCTGGTCGGCGCACTCGGATGCAACCTGGCCTGGGGCATCGTTGACGGTGGTCTTTATCTGTTGGGCTGCATCAATGACCGCGGACTCAAGATCCTGACGATGCGCGCAATACGGCGGTCGCCGGATCCTGAAACGGCGCGGCGCGTCATCACCGACGCGCTGCCACCGGAATTGGCGTCGGTTCTGCCTCTGGAGCAGCTGGAACTGACACGGCAACAGTTGCTGCAGCTGCCCGAACCGTCCGAACGCCCGAGGCTGACGAAACACGACTGGATCGGAGCTCTTGCTCTTTGCCTGCTGAGCTTCGCTTCGACCTTTCCGATCGTAATCCCCTTCATATTCCTGAGCGACGCCAAATTGGCGCTGCGGGTTTCCTACGCCGTCGCCATCGTGATGCTGTTTTGTTGTGGTTACGCGTTCGGATATCGTAGCGGACTTCGACCTTGGGCGGCGGGCCTTTCGATGGTGGTCATGGGTGGTGTGCTGGTCAGTGTGGCGGTAGCTCTCGGAGGATAGGCAAGGGTGCGGCGAAGAGGCGCAGCAGCGGATTGGCAGTTGGGCGGCGTCTCGATTGCTGCGTTCGTTGGTTTGTGGCTGGCGCCGATGGCAGGCAGTGCAACGCGTGCCGAGACTGCCGAGACCAGTGCTAGCGGCGCGATCGGACTTGGCAATCGCGGCTGGTCCGCAGCCGAAACAAGCCACGCCACGTCGGCCAGTGAGCTTGAATTCAGCGCCCGCGCCGGGTTTGCATCTGACTACGTCTATCGCGGGACGACGCTGTCCGGTCGTGACCCCGCGGCGGGCGCCGCATTTGAGGCAAGGTTCGGCTCTTTGTACGCCGGCGCTACGATGGCCACTGTCAGGCTGCCCACCGAACCAGTCGCTGAGTTTACCATGGCAGGCGGTATCCGCCCGAAGATCGCAAATATCGATTTCGATCTCGGCGTGACCTATTTCGCCTATCCCGGAGAAAAGTTCCCCGGCGTGACGAACGGCATCAACTATTGGGAGACGGCCATTCGCGGCGACAAAAGCATCGGCGAGTCCTTTCGCATCGCCGCTGGTTACGCCTATTCTCCGAACGTCTCGAACACCGGTGCCTGGAGTCAATATGTGGCGGCAGGGTTGGGTTATGATGTGCCACCCCCCCAGCTTCCGAAGAACCTGGGCGTGTCGTTCACGACGGCCGTCGGCTATTCCTGGTTCGGCAATCAGGCTCCGCAACTCGGCAGCTTCCCGTTACCTGCCTATCTCAATTGGCATGCGGGCGTGACTTTTACCTACAAGGCCGTCAACCTCGATCTGCGCTACTACGACACCAATCTGTCGAAAGAGAACTGCTTCGTCTTTACTGGAGATCCAAATGCGCGGCCGGGTGGCCGCGTTGATCCCATTACCAACCCCGCTTCCCTGGTCTCGAATTGGTGTGGTGCGACGATCGTCGCCAAAGCCTGGTTCGCTTTTTAAGGCTGTAGGATGGGTAGGGCGAAGCGAAACCCATCCAGAGCGGATCTGGGCGGACCGATCAGTTCGAGATGCGATCTGACTGCTGTGGCATGTCGCGCAATTTTTCGAGGATCGAAACGGTTGTCGCTCCGTTCGCGCACATTCCAGTCGCGGTTTCTCCGAAGTCAACGAGGCTATGATACTTTGGCTTGGGAGCTTTCTGTAGCGGTACCATCCAGGCATCGAGGCCCCGCCGCTTCAACTCATCGAAATAGAGCTCCTGCGTAGAGAACGGAATATTGGTGTCGCGCGGGTCGGCAAGCAGGAATATCCGTGGCCCGGGGTGGTTTGGTATTTGACGTATCGAGTCGTAGGGATCAAAGAACACTTCTGTCTTCAGACGACGCACAAAGCCTCTTTTCTCCAGTCTTGCGCGATAGGCGGCCGCAGGAGAGGACAGGATCGCACATTGAATATCGTTGCGCCGGGCGAGGAATTCAGCGGCGAGCGTTCCGCCACCACTGTGTCCACCGAGCACCCATCGATCGATGTGGTAACGAGCCTTCAACGCATCAATCTGAGCTTCCATCAGTCTCGCTTCTAGAGGCGTGTGCCTGACGTCATAGTGTTTGCCGGCGCTGCCATAGGTGCCAGGTCGCGCGAGGAAAATATAAGGTATGGCGTATCGGTTGGATAAGGTCATGGACTGTTCAACCATCGATGCGACCCCCAATCCTTGCTGATGGGCGACACCTCGCGGGCCTCCCATCACATCCCCGGGCATCCAGGCAGCAACAAGCGAATTCTGCCCATTGAGTGCGAGGCCGGCGGCATAGTACCTGAGGCAGTAACTCCGATTCTCAACGCGAACCCAAACCGCGGTCTGGCGGTGCTCCATTTCTTCGCAGGCTGGCCGAGTAATCTGCATCCCGTTGATGACCGTGACCGCATCGAACATTCCGTCGTCCGGTAGAGACTGAGCCAAGATCGTACCCGGAGCCATCAGCAAGATTGCGATGACCAACGAGGAAATGAGAGTTACAGTTCTGGCTGTTCTCAATATTCACTCCAGTGGTCGACGAGTCGTTTGCGCACGGCGAATAACGAGTCCTGATCAGGTGGTCCAGCAAGATCGGGAGATGGCTGATGCGTCGCGGTAGGCGGTTAGCAAATCACGTCTGCTCTGCACTTCGAAAGAGGCGTAATCGCGGCCCGCAAAATCGGAGCGACGAGCTTGCACCGGAGGTTGTATCGGCGAAGATTTTGTTGAAGAGTGCCAGTTGGCGAATATTGGGGATCCCTTCAATGACTAAGCCTACGATCATCGGCGCGCTTTTCCTGCTGGTTGTTTCGACGGCAGCCAGCGCCGAATGCTCGCCTCAGACATTGCAGGGCCAGTACATATTTTCAGCGAGAGGCTTTATCGAGCCGCTTGCGCCTAATGTGCAGCGAGTCCATTCCGGACTGCTTGTGTTCGATGGTGTTGCCAAGCTTTCCGGTGCCGAGACCTCCAGCCGCGGGGGAAAGATTGCCAGAGAACAGAGGCTGAAGGGTACCTACACTTTGAACGGAGATTGCGCCGGAAGAATCACGATAGACTCGCTGGCTCTACCCAATCTGCAAACTCATTGGGACGTTTTTGTCACCGCCGACGGCAAGAAGGCAAGTATGATCCGCACCGATCCCGGATCGATGTCAGTCCGCAGCCTTGAAAGGTAGTTCTGGGCGCTGCCGCAGTTTGCCTTGCCGTTTGATCTGGTGGCGACTGACCATCATCGCATAATCTGAAATTGGCGAGCCCCGGCGCCGACGACCGTGCGACAGTGGACACCACTTGGGGCCGAGTTGGGTCACCGGCCGACCTGCCAGCTATGGGTTTCGCTTTCGCTCTACCCATCCTACGTGCCACGAGCTTATGTTTTAGCCAGCTCCGTCAGCTTCGCGCCGGTCAGGCGGAAGAATCGCTTCTTTTGCGGTTCGCAGGTTGATCACAAGCTCGAATTGCGTCGGCTGCTCTTCTTCAGCCGACGTCATTGTTCAATTCGGCATGCCGGTTACTCGATAACCTCGTCGGTCCGGAGGAGCATGGATGTCGGCATGGTCAGATTCAGAGCCTTTGCCGTCTTCAAATTCACGACCAGATCAAATCGGGTCGGGCGCTCCGCCGGTAGGTCGGCAGGCTTTGCTCCTTGCAAGATCTTTCCGGCCATCGACGCGGTCTGGCGATAAATGCCCTCCAAATTCGGCCCGTAGGACATCAGCCCGCCGGCACGGGCAAAATTTGCAAACGGCGAAACCGCCGGCAGCCGATATTTGAGAGACAGTTCGGCCATCTGTTTGGAATTGATAGACACAATCGGGGACGACAAAATCAGAAGTCCATCCGGGCGGCGTGCGCTGGCGGCCGCGAAAGCTCCCTCGAGATCGGCAAACGATTTGATTTCAATCGTCTCGGTCCTGACGCCAGCAGACTGGGCGGCATTGGCAACTGCCGTTGGTTGCACGATAGATGTAGCCGGGTCCCAGAGATCAACAACGGTTGCGCAGCCGGGAATAGCTTCCTTGAGGAGTTCAAGCCATTTGCTGCTGAACTCGGGGAAGTCGGCGAAAACGCCGGTGATATTACCGCCGGGATGGGCATAGCTGCCGAGCCAATCGGCTTCGACAGGATCGCCGTCCAAAGCGAATGTCACGATGGGAATCGTGCGGGTCAGGGCATGAGCCGCTCTCATGTTTGAGGGGCCAGTGGTAATCAGAACGTCGATCCCCTCAGAAATCAACTCCTTGAGCAGCGGCACGATGCTCGCTTCATCTGCGCCGCTGGCCCGCGTGACAAGAACGATCTGGTCCGGCTCATGAAAGCCCTCGCTGCCCAATCCCTCCAACAGCCAGACACGGCGCGACTTCAACAGATCCTCGGGACCAGGAAACAGAAAGCCAACTTTGCGAACGGGGCTTCGCGCCTCCGCAGCGACGAAGGCTGGAGATACCAGCGCACCGACGGTTCCAAAAACGAAGTCGCGCCGTCTCATGAGTCACCCCATCAAGAGCACTCGTCCGCCGAAGTTCGACTGCGTCACCGCAACTCGAGACGATGAGGCATTGATGCCAGCCGCTGACACATGAACTCAGGATGCCGCATATTCGTGTCAGTGTCAGCTGCCGCGAGGCGATCAAGCCGTGAGGTCGGGCAGGCCAGATCGCGACGGCCGTTCACTTGCAATGCTTACATGAAGCTTACAGATGTCGAAGAGGCGGATGGGGTTCGTTGCTGGCCGAGACCCGCCCCCTCAAGGCTGATCAGTCCTTGCCAGATGCTTTCGGAAGAAGGCCAGTATGGCGGCGTTGAACTCCGCATGAAAGGCGACCCGGTCGAACGCGGGTCTGTCGGTACATATGCTGGGCAGTCTCTTCGCCAGATCCGGCGTGCAGGGCGGAAGGAATGCAAAATGACCGGCGCCCGGCACCAGGTGGTAATCGGGTTTGATCGGCAGGTCGCGATCAATCGCTGAAACATAGTCCGGCGTGACTTCGCCGCCGGTTTTGTCTTCTCCACTCAGCTCCGACGCCCAAAGTTGGGTCGGGATTTTCACGTTCTTCAAGCCGTCCGGGTCGAACAATGGACCGAAAGCCGGATCGGCAATGACAAGGGCCTTGAGGCGCTGGTCATGCACGAATGCTTGTGTCGGGATCTCATTTCGTCGCAGGTCTGTGCAGCTGGGTTTCGCAGAACCGTCCGGGCAGAACGCGACAGCCCTTCGGAGATCGGGATTGCCGCCCGCGACAATCAGGCCTGTGTAGCCGCCCCTCGAAAAACCAAAGAAACCTATATTTTGGGGATCGAGTTTCGAATGATCAGACCATGTCGCGAGCATGTAATCGATCAATCTCTTGATGTCGGCCGGACGTTCAGCGTACGCGGCGAGCGTGTCCGCACGGCTCATATCGCCGCCCCCTGCGTCGACCGGATGATTGAGCGCGACAACGACGAACCCGCCATCCGCGAGGACCTCGGCCGTGTCATGGTGACCGACGAACGATCCTCCGTAGCCATGCGAGATCACGATCAATGGCAATTTTTCACCGGACACGACGCAGTTCTCTGTCGCGAGCAGAACAGTCGTGCGAATTTTCATCTCGCCTGGCTGTTCCGGGCAAGGAGACCACACGGCAGCTCGGAGCATTGGCAAGCCGGTCTCGGCCGGCACCGTGATCAGACGAAAGCCGGCCGCGTGGACGAGCGTCGCCACCAAGCAGAAGGCGGATGCGAGCGTGAACCTGAAGACGTGCATGCATGCTCCCATCACGAAATCTCGGTCTTGCCAAAGCCTACTTCGTGGAACCGATCACTGCGCCACCCGCGTATCCAGCACCGGGTCTTTGCCACTGTATCAGTGAGACGATAATTTGGCCTCGCTGACCTTCATGGCAGGGGCAGGCTGGTCTGCAAACACACATTCGCGCCAGACGGCTGTTGTGCATTGCGCCGGCCAGCCGCCGCCGAGCGCCATGAACAGCGCCGCGGTGTCCGAGAGCCGCGTCGCCTCGGCCTGCACGCGGGTGATCGCGGCGTTGAAATAGGCCTGCTGCGCGTTCAGCACCGTGACCTGGGTGATCTGGCCGAGCACGAGCTGCTTCTGCACGATATCGAGGCTCGCTTTCGCCGCGGTCTCGGCCTTGATCGCGGCCTGCACGGCGCGCGCGTCCGCTTGCAGGGAACGCAGCGCGTCGGCGACGTTCTGCATCGCCGTGATGACGGCCTGGCGGTAGAGCGCCTCGGCCTGGTCGAGCGCGGCCTCGGCGGCCTTCTGCTTGTGATAGAGGGTGAGGCCATCAAACAGCGGCTGCGTCGCGCTCGCGGCCACCGTATAGAACAGCGTGCCCTGCGTGAACAATTCGGCCGGCTTGAAGGCGCTGGTGCCTGGATTGCCCGTCAGCATGAGGTTCGGCAACCGCGCGGCGATCGCGACGCCGATTTGAGCGCTCGCTGAATGCATGTTCGCTTCGGCTGCGCGCACGTCGGGGCGCTGGGCGACCAGCGTGCTCGGCAGGCTTACCGGCAGGTTGGCGGGCAAAGCGAGGTGCTGGAGGTCGAATTTTTGCAGCACCTCGTCGGCGGAGAACTGTCCCGCGAGTGCGGTGAGGAGATCGCGTTGCACCGCGAGCTGCTTTTGCAGCGGCGGCAGAGTCTGCTCGGCCTGGGCGAGGGCGGTCTCTTGCGTGAGCACGTCGACCTGCGCGGCCTGACCCGCCTCGAACTGGGTCTTGAGAATGCCGAGGATGTCGCGTTCGATCTTGACGATGCGCTCGGTCGCGGCGATCTGGCCGCGCAGCGAGGCCTCTTGAATGGCCGCCGTGACGACATTGGCGGTCAGCGCCAGATAGGCTGCCTCGAGCTGGAACTGGGCCTGCTCGGTCTGGGCATCCAAGCTTTCGACGGCGCGGAAGTTCTGGCCCCAAATGTCGGGCACGAAGCTGATATTGAGCTGCACCGTGTGCAGCGTATAGCGCGACTGCGGCGCGTCCATCGGACTGGACTGCGTCGCGTTGGAGAATTGCTGGTCGGACGGCGTGGTGTTGACGCCGACCTGCGGGAAGAACAGGCCGCGTTGTGCGAGCGCGTTGAAATTGGCAACCTTAATCGCAGCTTCGGCCGATTGCAGCGAGGGATTGTGCTCGACCGAAAGGCGGATCAACTGGTTCAGCGGTTTCGAGCGAAACGCCGCCCACCAGCGCGTCGGGATGTCGGCGCCCTCGACGAATTGCTGCCGTGGCACGCGCGGACCATCGGTATCGGCGCGGGGCGAGGCGAGCGGCTCCGGGGTATAGCGGGAGACGTCGGGCGCCGGCGGCGGCTCGAAGTTGGGGCCGACGGCGCAGCTTGCGAGGGACAGGCTTGCTGCGCTGGCGAGCAGTGCGTTGCGTATTGTGCTCTTGATCATCACGCGGCGCATCGCAACCGTCCTAACGAACCGCTTCGGGAGGCGCGGTCGTCGCGCGGTTCTCGTGCGGAACGGCTCGTTCCCGCGACAGGAAGATCTTGCGTAGCGCCGGCGCGACCACGAGCAGAAGGAGCGGGCCGATGAACATGCCGCCGACCACGACGGTCGCAAGCGGCCGCTGCACCTGGCTGCCGATGCCGTGCGACAGCGCCGCCGGAAACAGTCCGACGCCGGCCGAGAGCGCGGTCATCAACATCGGCCGCATGCGCTGCTCCGCGCCGGAGAACACGGCCTCCGCGATGCTCATGCCGGAGGCGCGCAGCTCGCGGAAATAAGTGATGTTCAGGATGCCGTCCATCACGGCGACGCCGAACAGCGAGATGAACCCGATCGCGGCCGAGATGCTGAAATCGAGATTGGCGAGGTACAACGCAATCAGCCCGCCGCCGACGGCGAAAGGAATGCCGGCGAGCGCGAGCAGGCTGTCGCGTACCGAATTGAAGAGGCTATAGAGCAAGACGAAGATCAGGAGCAGGGTCACCGGCACAACGACCATGAGGCGCGCCTTCGCCGCCTCGAGGTTGTCGAACTCGCCGGACCAGATGATGCGATAGCCGGGCGGAAGCTGGACATCTTCCGCGACGCGCTGCTGCGCCTCGGCGACCGTGCCGCCGAGATCACGGCCGCGCACGCTGAATTTGATCGGGATGTAGCGCTGGCTGCGCTCGCGATAGATGAACAGCGCGCCGGTATCGAGGGTGATGTCGGCAAGCTCGCTCAGGGGGATGTAGGCATTGATGCCCGACGGCGTCGAATAGGCGACCTTGAGGTCGCGCACCGCGTCGATGCTCTCCCGGAATTTGTGATCGAGCCGGACCGCCACCGCGAAGGAACGATCGCCTTCCAGCACGTTCGTCGCGATGGTGCCGCCGAGCGCGGCCTGCACCACGGCAGTGATGTCGCCGGTGTTGAGTCCGTAGCGCGCGGCTTTCTCTCTGACGACCCTGATGTTGAGGTTGGGCTGGCCGACGAGGTGGAAGACGCCGAGATCGGCGACGCCGCGGACGTCCCGCATGACGTCCATGACCTTGGTGGCGGTCTGCTCCAGCACGTCCAGATTCGGGCCGATGATCTTGACCGAGTTGGCGCCCTTCACGCCGGACAGCGCTTCCTCGACGTTGTCCTGGATGTATTGGGAGAAGTTGAAGGTGACGCCGGGAAGCTCCTCGTCGAACTCCTTCTGGAGCTCCTCGGTAAGCTTCTCCTTGGTCAGGCCCTTCGGCCATTCGTCGAACGGCTTGATCGGTGCGAACAGCTCGACGTTGGAGAAGGGCGAGGCGTCGCTGCCGTTGTCAGGGCGGCCGTGCTGGGAGACGACCGTGATGATCTCGGGGTGCCGGAGCAGGATGTCGCGCATCTTGCGCGTCGCCTCGGTGCCGGCTTCGAGCGAGATCGTCGGCGGCATCGCGGCGCGGATCCAGAAATTGCCCTCTTCGAGCGCCGGCAGGAATTCGCTGCCGAGCCGGCTTGCCGCGAGCGTCGAGATGGCGAGGAAGATGACGCCCACCGTCACCGCCAGCTTCACCTGCGACAGCGCCCAGCGCAACACCGGCGTGTAGACCTTGCGCAAGCACCGCACGATGACCGTCTCGGTTTCCTCGATATGCTCGGGCAGCAGCAGCGCGGCGAGCACCGGTGTCACCGTGAAGGTGGCGAGCAGGGCGCCCGCGAGCGCGTAACCATAGGTACGAGCCATCGGACCGAAGATCTGGCCCTCGACGCCCTGCATGGTGAACAGCGGCACGAAGGCGGTCACGGTGATCGCGGCGGTGAAGAACACCGCCTTGTCGACCTGGAGCGCGCTGACGAAAATCATCCGTAGCCGCTCGGTCCAGCGGGCGCTGGAAGGCTGGCCATGGGTGGGCGCGGTCGGATCAGTGCCCCAAAAGCCTTCCGCGAGATTTCGCAGCACGCGCGCGCGGCTCTCAGGGCTCGATTGGAAATTGCGAAAAATATTCTCCATCATGATGACAGCGGAATCGACGATGATGCCGAAATCGACCGCGCCGAGCGACAGCAAATTGGCGTCCTCGCCTTGCAGCACCAGAATGATGATGGCGAAGAACAGCGCGAACGGAATGTTGGCCGAGACGATCAGCGCGCTGCGCAGATCGCCCAGAAACACCCATTGGATCACGAACACCAGGAGGCAGCCGAATACGAGGTTGTGCAGCACCGTGTGAGTCGTGACGCCGACGAGCGAGCTGCGGTCGTAATAGGACACGACCTTCACGCCTGCCGGCAAGGTGCCGTCGCTGTTGATCTTGGCGACCTCTTCCTCGACCTTCGGAAGGATGTCGTTGGTGTGCTGGGTGCGGCCCATGACGACGATGGCGGCGGCGACGTCATCGTCCTTGTCCTTGCCGGCGATGCCGAGCCGCGGCACGTATCCGACCGAGACTTTTGCGACGTCCTTGATCTGGAGCGGCAGACCACCCGACTGGCTGAGAACGATATTCTCGATGTCGCCGACCTTGTAGCCCTTGGTGATGTCGTCGGCGCCACCGGAGTCGATCAGGCCGATGCCGCGGATGTTGATCGACTGCTGGCCGATCGCGATCTCGCGCCCGCCAACATTGACGTTGGCATTGCCGAGCGCGGTGACGAGCTGCGGCACGGTGATGTTGTAGGCCTCGAGCTTGGCGAGGTCGGCGTCGACGTTGAACTGCTTGGTCGTGCCGCCCCAGGAATTGATCTGCACCACGCCCGGAATGGTCATCAGGCGACGGGTGACGACATAGTCCTGCAGCGTGCGCAGATTGGTCAGCCCGAAGTTCGGCGGGCCGACGAGCTGGTAACGATAGATCTCGCCGACCAGGCTCGACTGCTGGATCGTCGGCACCAGATTGCCGGGCAGGGTGATGTTCTGCTGGATGCTGTTGGCGGCCTGCGTCAGCGCGAAGTAATAGTCAACGCCGTAGCGGAAGGTGACACGAACGAAGGACAAGCCGTAGAACGAGGTCGAACGGATGCTGACGACGCCTGGCGTAGGGTACAGCCCGACCTCCATCGGGATGGTGTAGTACTTCTCCATCTCCTCGGCCGACAGCCCCGGCGCCTGCGCGGTGATCTCCAGGATCACGGGCGCCGGATTGGGATAGGCCTCGATGTTGAGCTTGCCGAAGGCCGCAAGCCCGGCGGCGCAGAACACGACGAGGCCGAGCACGACGATCGCGCTGCGGGTCAGGCCGAAATTGATGATGCTCTTGACCAAGATCTTGGACTTGGCGCCGCAGGGCGCGGTTGGCGGACAGGGGTTTCAGCCCGTGGTGGCGGTGGCGAGCTTGTTGGAGAGGAAGATGGCGCCGGTCGAGGCGACGAGCTCGCCCGGCTTCAGGCCGTCGAGGACCTGCCACCACCCATCCTGGGCAATGCCGACCTTCACGTTACGCCGCTCGAAGCGGTGCCGGTCGGTGGTGACCCAGACCGTCATGGTGCCGTCACCTTCGCGAACCACGGCGTCCAAGGGCACGCCAACCGAGAGTTTCGGGCCGTCGATCTCGATGGTGAAGCTCGCCAACATGCCGGCGCGCAGCTTGTGGGTGGGATCGTCGATCACCGAGCGGACGAGCTGCCTGTGCGTGTTCGGATCGATGTTGAGCCCCAGCGTGGTGACGTGGCCCCGAAACACCTCGTCCGGATAAGCGGGGACGCTGACGGTGACCGCCTGGCCGATCTGGTAGGCCGGCGCGTCGATCTCGATGACGTTGGCGACCATCCACATCGTCGAGAGGTCGGCCAAGGTGAAGGGCGCCGGCGCGTTGCCGGGTTGAACGTAAAGTCCCGGTGCCGCATTGCGGGCGACGACCTGGCCCGAGATCGGGCTCGGCACGATCAGGATGGAATCGACCTTGCGGTCGGCGACGATGCGATCGATCTCCTCATCGGTCTTGCCGAAGATGCGCACGGCATCGCGCGCGGCCTTGTAGTTGCCTTCCGCGGTCTGCTGATCGGAGGTCGCCTGGTCGACGTCCTTCTGTGCGCCGCCGCCGGTCTTCAGAAGCTGCTTGACGCGCGTCAGTGTGCGGGTCTGGAGCTCCAGCACGCCGGCGGCCGCGAGCAGGGTGGACTCGGCCTGAAGCAGGTCGGGGCTGTCGATGGTGAACAGCGTCCGTCCCTTGGCGACGGTCTCGCCGACGTTGAAAAATGTGTCGACGATCTTGCCTGCGTTGGGCGTGAACACCTGCACCAGCATGTTCTGGTTGAAGTCAATCGATCCGACAGCGTTCTTCATGACGCGGAAGGCGCGCGGCTCGGCGGGCAGAACTTTGAAGCCCTCAACTTGCTTGCCAGTGACGTTCACGGCTTGTTGAGCGATATCGACGTCGCTGTCGGTGGCCGGCTGGTCTGCCTTGGCCGGGCGCACCTCGTTGGTTCGCGTCAACAACCAGGCGCCGACAGCGAGCACGGCCGCCGCAGCAATGCTCGCTGCAAAGCCCGCATGCTTGATGCGAAATGCCATAGCCCATGCTCACCTTGGTTGTTTCGGACGCGTTTGCTCACAACCGGACCATCGCCGTGCAGCGGAGGCGCGGCGACGCAAACGTCGTGGCAAAAGGCGGAACTCTGGTATCAGGCTTGCCTGACGCCCACCTTACGCGCCGCAGCATGCCGGAAGCGCCAGCTTTTTTGCTGGCCGAAGCCAACGAATGATGGGAGACATCGGTCATGGAGCGCAGGCTATTCGGGCCTGTTGCAATTGCGGATTGGACGAATGCGTCTTCTGATCGTCGAGGACAATGTCGAGCTGTCGCGACTGGTCGCGAACGGCCTGATCGCGGCGGGCTATCAGAGCGACATCGTCAGCAGCGCGGCCGAGGCGCGCGAGGCGGTACGCAATGTCAGCTATGCCGCGATGATCCTCGATCTCGGTCTGCCCGATGGCGATGGTCTTGCGGTGCTGCGAGAGCTGCGCCGCCACATGGACCCGCTGCCGGTGCTGGTGCTGACCGCGCGCGGCGGCTTGCAGGATCGTGTCAGCGGCCTGCGCAGCGGCGCCGACGATTATCTCGCAAAGCCGTTCGCGCTGGAGGAGCTGGTGGCGCGGCTGGAGGCGATCCTGCGCCGCCCCGGCCAGTTGCTCGGCCGTTCGCTGCGGCTAGCCAATCTCGTCTACGACACCGAGAGCCGGCAGATATTCGTCGACGACCAGCCGCGGATCATCTCCTCGCGCGAGACATCGGTGCTGGAGATCCTGCTGCGGCGGCAGGGGCGGGTGGTGCCGAAGAAGAACGTCGAGGACCACATTTTCGGGCTCGAGGGCGAGGTCGCCTCCAACGCCGTGGAAGTCTACGTCTCGCGGCTGCGCAAGCAGCTCGCCGAGCACGGCGCCAAGGTCGTGATCCATACCATCCGGGGTGTCGGCTACCTGATGGCCGAGGAGAAGTAGCGTGCTGCGCCTGAGGTCGCCGACATTCAAATCGCTGATCTGGCGCGTCGTCTTCCTGCACATCGTCGCGGTCGCCGTGGTGGCGATCTTCCTGCCGCTGGTCTTGTTCTGGCTGTTGAACTCGGAGATCGGCGAGCTGCATCGCGCGGCCATGCGCGCGCAGGCCGAGGTGCTGGCCGAACGTATTGCCGTGCAGCCGGACGGCAGGATCACGTTCAACCTGCCTGACAGCCTCCGCGGCCTCTATTCGGAGGCCTATGGCCGCTATCAATACGACATCAGCGATGCCGACGGCAGGGTGCTGTTCTCCTCGCACAAGAAGACCGGAGCGGCAGCCTCGGAGACCATTTCCGGCGCGGGCGTCACGCGCACCGTCGACGACAAGACCGTGCGCATCCAGGTCGCCGAGGATCTCGCCCATCGCGACGTCATCATCGACGACATCGTCGCCAACTTCTTCCGGCGCGTCGGCTGGATCACGATTCCGATCCTCCTGGTTCTGCTTGCCACCGACATCATCATCTTCCGCCGCGCCATCTCGCCGCTGCTGAAGGCCTCGGAGGAGGCGACCAATATCAGTCCGGCGCGCACCGATATCCGTCTGCCGACGGAGCAGATCCCACGCGAGATCATGCCGCTGGTTACCGCCGTCAACCAGGCGCTCGACCGGCTCGAGGATGGCTTTCGCGTGCAGCGGCAGTTCACCGCGGACGCCGCGCATCAGCTGCGCACCCCGCTCGCGATCCTGCGCACGCGGATCGAGACATTGGGCGATGGCGCGGCCAAGGAGTCGCTGCACGCCGACATCGAGGGCATGAGCCGGATCGTTGCGCAGCTGCTGGAGATCGCCGAGCTCGATACGCTGGTGCTCGATCCCGGCGAGACCGCAGACCTGCGTGCCGTCTGCGCCGAGGTGATCGGCTCGATCGCGCCGCTCGCGCTCGCCCAGCACAAGGATATCGCGCTAAGGGGCACCGATGCGCCGGTCCTGATCCACGGCAATTCCGAGATGCTGCAGCGGGCGATCTTCAATCTCGCGGAAAACGCCATCAAGTTCACCGCGAAGGAGACCGCCGTTGACGTCGAGGTCAGCGGCGATGGCGTGGTGCGGGTGCGCGACTGCGGTCCGGGCATCGCGGAAGCCGAGCGCGAGCTGATCTTTCAGCGCTTCTGGCGCGCCGACCGCCAGCGCAGCGACGGTGCGGGCCTCGGGCTGTCGATCGTGCGCGGCGTCGCGGAGGATCACGCGGCCAGCATCGCCGTCGAAAATCTCCCCGGCGGCGGCGCGCAGTTCACGCTGTGCTTCAAGCTGGCGGAAAAGATGTCTGCTGCAGCCTCTCCCCTTGCGGGAGCGGGTGGATCGCATCGTCAGATGCGAGCCGGATGAGGGGTTCTCTCCGCGAGATCAACTCCTGTATGGAGCGCGGAGAGAACCCGTCATCCGGCGCTTTCGCGCGCCACCTTCTTCCGCAAGGGAAGAAGGAAAAAGCGCGCGCGGCCTACTTCTGCGGCGGGCCGAGGTCGAGCGGGGGCAAGTCGATCTGTGGCACCTCGATCTTCACCTTGTCGAGATCGACAGTGACCGGCTTGTCGAGCAGGCCCGTCACCACGGACGGGAAGACGATCACGAGCAGCACCATGATCATCTGCAATCCGATCCAGGGCACCGCGCCCCAATAGATGTCCGAGCTCTTCACCGAGCGCGGCGCGACGCCACGCAGGTAGAACAGCGCGAAGCCGAACGGCGGATGCAGGAACGAGGTCTGCATGTTCACGCAGAGCATGACGCCGAACCAGATCAGCGCGGCGTCGGGGCCGACCACCGGCGCCAGCATCTTCTGCGCGATCGGCGCGATCATCGGCAGGATGATGAATGCGATCTCGAAGAAGTCGAGGAAGAACGCGACGAAGAAGATGAAGAGGTTGATGAAGATCAGGAAGCCCCAGACGCCGCCGGGCAGGGACGTGAGCAGGTGCTCGAGCCAGACGCCGCCGTTGCAGCCCAGGAACACGATCGAGAAGCACGTCGAGCCGATCAGGATGAAGGTGACCATGCAGGTGATGCGCATGGTCGTCTCGTAGCCCTGCTTGATCAGATCGCGCAGGTCCGGAATGCGGGCCGCCTCGATGCAGATCCAGGCAACCGCGAGGTAGGTGATCGCATAGGCGATCTTGAAGACGATGTTCTCGCTGAACAGCATCGCGACGATCGTGCCGATGCCGGCGGTGATGACGCCGATGATCAGGATCTTGCGTCCCGTGGAGGAAAAGTCCTTGTGGTGGATGGCGGCGAGGACGATGGCGCCGACCGCGCCCATCGCGCCGGCTTCGGTCGGGGTCGCAAGTCCCAGCATCATGGTGCCGAGCACGACGAAGATCAGGACCGCGGACGGAATGATGCCGAGCAGGCACTTCTTCCACAGCGCCCAACCGGCCAGCGTGCGCGCCTCTTTCGGCACTGCAGGCACGTGGTGGGGCTTGATGATGCCGAGCACGAAAGTGTAGCCGGCAAACAGCACGATCTGGAAGATCGAAGGACCCCAGGCGCCGAGATACATGTCGCCGACGGACTTGCCGAGCTGGTCGGCGAGCACGATCAGCACCAGGGAGGGCGGCACGAGCTGCGTGATGGTGCCGGAGGCCGCCAGCACGCCCGTGATGTAGCGGATGTTGTAGCCGTAGCGAATCATCACCGGCATCGAGATCAGCGCCATGGCGATGACCTGCGCCGCCACCGTGCCGGTGATGGCGCCCAGGATGAAGCCGACGATGATCACGGAGTAACCGAGGCCGCCGCGGATCGGGCCGAAGAGCTGGCCCATGGAATCCAGCATGTCCTCGGCTAGCCCGCACCGCTCCAGCACCGCGCCCATGAAGGTGAAGAACGGGATCGCGAGCAACAGCTCGTTGGCGAGCACGCTGCCGAACACGCGGCCCGGAATCGCCTGAAGGAAGTTCAGGTCGAAGAAGCCGAGATGGATCGCGAGGAAGCCGAAGGAGAGGCCGAGCGCCGCCAGCGTGAACGCGACGGGGTAGCCGATCAGCATCGCCACCACCAGGCCGCCGAACATCATCGGCGGCATCATCTCCAGCGTAATGGTCATTGGGTCGGTCTCTCGTACTTGGCGTCGATCGTCACATAGCCCTGGAGAGCCGCGATACGCTTGATGACTTCGGATACACCCTGCAGCGCCAGCATCACGAAACCTGCGGGGATCACGAACTTGATCGGCCAGCGGATCAGGCCGCCGGCATTGCCGGACATCTCGCCGACGTCATAGGCCTGCATGAAGAACGGCCAGGAGAGTTTTGCGAGCAGGAGGCAGGAGGGGATCAGGAAGAAGAGCGTGCCGATCAGATCGAGCCAGAGCTGGCCGCGCTCGGACAGCATCAGATAGAAGATCTCGACGCGGACGTGCTCGTTGCGCTTGAAGGTATAGGACGCGCCGAACATCACGAGCACGGCGAACATGTACCATTGCAATTCCAGCCAGCCGTTCGACGAGTAGCTGAAGGCGTAGCGGATCATGGCATTGGCAGCGCTGACGAGGCACGCCAGCAGCACCAGCAGGTTACAGATGTTGCCGATCTTTTCATTGAGGAGGTCGATGGCGTTGCTCACCGCCAACAATGGACGCATCTTACTTTTCTCCGCCGCGGCCTTTATTATTCATTGGGGGGTGCATGTGCATGCATTGCTCGGCCGGCGCGCGAAATACACGCGACCTTGACGGCTCGTCATCCGGAGCGATTGCAGCGACAGTCCTCCCTCGTGCCTCGCCATCTTGATCGCGCTCGCCTTCTAGGCAGCGCGCCGGCTTATGCTGCCGGACAGCCAAGGCGCAGGCACCATTTCAGCGGGCTCGCGCGCCGTCAATCGGAAAATGGGCAAATTGACGCTTGCTCAGGGGGTTAGGTTATCGGCGGCCCCCGTAATTCTCCTAGCCGCCAGTAACGCTCATGTGCCGGCTGACGCTCGGGCGGTTGTGCCGGCGGTCGATGATGAAATCGTGCCCTTTGGGTTTGAGGCCAATCGCACGGTCGATCGCGGCCGCAAGCAGCGCATCCTCAGTGGACTCTCGCAGAGGCTTGCGCAAGTCGGAGGCATCCTCGTGACCGAGGCAGGTGTGCAGGGTACCAGTGCAGGTGATGCGCACCCGGTTGCAGGATTCGCAGAAGTTGTGGGTCATCGGCGTGATGAAGCCGAGCTTGCCGCCGGTCTCCGCGACGCTGACATAGCGCGCCGGACCGCCCGTCGTCTCACTCAAGTCCGTCAGCGTGAATTGCTGGGCGAGCCGCGCGCGCACCAGCGACAGCGGCAGATACTGGTCGATGCGGCCCGAGCCGATCTCTCCCATCGGCATCACCTCGATCAGCGTGAGGCCCATGCCCTTGCCGTGCGCCCACTGCATCAGCGAGGGGAGCTCGTCCTCGTTGAGATTCTTCAGCGCCACCGCGTTGATCTTGACCGCGAGCCCGGCCGCGCGTGCCGCCTCGATGCCCTCCAGGACCTTGTCGATCTCGCCCCAGCGGGTGATCTCGCGAAACTTCTGCGGATCGAGCGTGTCGAGTGAGACGTTGATGCGGCGGACACCGCAATCGGCGAGTTCCCGCGCATGCTTGGCCAGCTGCGTTCCGTTGGTGGTCAGCGTCAACTCGCCGAGCGCGCCGCTTTGCAAATGGCGTGACAGCGAGCGCACCAGCGACATCACGTTGCGGCGGACCAGGGGCTCTCCGCCGGTCAGCCGCAGCTTTTTCACGCCCTTGGCGATGAAGGCCGAGCAGAGCCGGTCGAGTTCCTCCAGTGTCAAGAGGTCTGCCTTGGGCAGGAACGTCATGTCTTCCGACATGCAGTAGAAGCAGCGCAGGTCGCAGCGATCGGTGACGGAGACCCGCAAATAGGTGATGGTCCGGCCGAACGGGTCGGTCATCGGGCTCGACAGCGGGGACAGGCGACTCACAGCGGGTCCGTTCATTCAACAAGCCTTGTCACGATCGCGATCACCGCGCCTTGCGCAGTGACAATCATACTGGAGGCAATCTAAGCATCCCCGCCATTGCCGACAATCGTGCGCTGCACCGTATTAGCGCGTTGGTGCGGGGGCCGTGGGCGGCGGCGCGGCGGGAGGCGGCGCCGAGTTCGGATCGGGGAACGGAGAGTCTGCCGCGGCCGGCGTTGCTGCCTTCGGCGCCTTCGGCTTCTTTGGCCGATGCGGCTTCTTCACCGGTTTTGGCGGCACGGCCGGTTGCAACTCGACGAATACCGGGTTGGGATCGGTCGTCACCGATGCGGGTGTGGAGAAATCGCCGGGCGTCTTGGTGACGTTCACCGGCACCGAGGCCGGGAGGTAGTTGATTAGCGTGTAGCTGACGGTGAAGGGAGCATCCGGCGCTGGAACCGAGACCGCGCAAGGGGTCTTGCAGCCCGGGCCGAGCGAGGTGACGGCCTCGGCGCCCGGTGGACTTGC
>NZ_JBANBA010000104.1:0-9028 GCF_059803475.1 Bradyrhizobium sp. UFLA05-89
CCACAATGGCCCCGATTTCAAACCAAACCCTGGATAAGCTGAAGGCTTGTTCGACCGCGACGCTCACCACCCAACTGTTCAAACGCAACTATCGCCAGCAGTTCCTCGTCGGCGTGAAGCCACTCAATCCGAATGCCGGGTCCTTCGCAGGCGAGGCATTCACGCTACGGTTCATTCCGTCGCGCGAAGACAAGGATTGGGATCTCGCGGATCTGCGCAAGCGCGGCGAAGACAACATGCAGTGGGAGGCGGTCGAAGCGATCGGCGCAGGCCAGGTCCTGATGATCGACAGCCGCAACGATCCCCGTGCGGCGTCCGCAGGTAACATGCTGATGACGCGCATGATGCGCAAGGGCGTCGCAGCCGCGATCACCGACGGGGCATTCCGCGACGGGACGGAAATCTCCAGGATGCCCTTTCCCGCCTACTGCACGGCCAACACGGCATCGACACGCCCTGCTTACCATCGCGCTGTCGATATGCAGTTGCCGATCGGCTGTGCCGATGTCGCCGTCTATCCCGGCGACATCATCGTCGGTGACAGCGATGGTGTCGTTGTCGTGCCGCGCACGATCGCCGAAGACTTGGCGAACGATTCCTACGAGCAGGAGCTTCGCGAGAAGTTCTTGTTCACGAAGATCGATGCCGGCGCACCGCTCTGGGGAACCTATCCGCCGAACGAAGCAACGCTGCAGGAATACGCCGAATGGCGTGCCCGTCAGCAGGCGGCGGAGTAAGGCGATGGCCGCGCCGACCAAGGCTCAGCAGGCCGAAGCTCTCATTCGGCGTTACTTCCAGGCCTGCAACGACGCCGACCATAGCGCCCTGATCAATTGCTTCACGAGCGACGCCGTCCACTACTTCCCCCCGGGTCTGCCGGGCGCACCCTGGCGTGGGGCCGAGGCGATCGCGGACGGCTGGGTCTGGTGCGTCAAGACCTTGGGGTCGCGCTGGACGATCGAAAAGGTGCTCGCGAGCGAGAACGGGCACGAAGCCGTCATCGAATGGACGCACTGGAAGACCGCCATCGGCGAGGTCCTCCGCGGCGACGAATGGTACATCTTCAATGATGATATCACGCGCATCGCCGAAATACGGGCTTACTACGCTTCCCCCGTCAACAAGGCCGAGGCGGTAAACAAGCTGCACGAGTTCGACTACGAGGCCAGAGGTTATGCCATGGCGCCGCCCTCGCCGGCGCCGAAATTGTCCTGAGCGGCAAACGGAGCTCGGATCATAGTCGTGGCCCCGGCGATCACAGGAAGAACGCGCGTTCACGCGCTGATCGGTTCACCCATCGCCCAGGTCCTTGCACCGGGCTGGTTGACCGAGCGAATGCGAGAAGCCGGCTATGACGGCGTTCTGGTGCCCCTGCATATCGAGAAGGGCAACCTCGATTCGGCGCTGCCTGTGCTCAAGGCGATGCCGAACATCGACAGCATCCTCATAACCTTGCCGCACAAGTTCGGAGCGGTCGCTCACTGCGATCGTCTGTCGGAGCGTGCTCGCGTGCTTGGCGCGATCAATGCGATGCGTCGCGAGGGCGATGGCCTCTGGTTCGGCGACAATTTCGATGGAGCGGGCCTGACTGCCGGCCTCAAGAAGGCTGGACACACCATAGGCGGAAAGAGCGTGTACATGGTCGGCGCCGGTGGCGCCGGATCATCTATCGGCGTCTCCATGCTGGAGGAAGGCGCACGCCACCTGACGTTTCACGACGTCAACGCCAACAGCCAGAACGCACTGCTCGACAAACTCGGCGCGGCGTACGCGGGCCGAGTCTCCATTGGCAGCACGGTTCCGCAGGATTGCGACATCGTCGTCAACGCGACATCCGCGGGCTTGCGGGACGGCGATCCGCTTCCCATCGACCCGAGCGAGCTCACGTCGCAGATGGTCGTCGCAGACGTCATCACCGATCCGGTGCCGACGAGGTTGCTCGCCGAGGCCGCAAAACGCGGCTGCGCGACGCGCGACGGCACCCACATGCTCGACGGACAAATCGACCTGCTGTTCTCTTTCATGCTCGGCAAGTGCTGAACGGCCAACCGTTATTCGCAAGCGGGGCCAGTGGACTGTGGAGCACCAGTGAAGGCGCTGCTGTCGTTTCCGATTCACCCCTCGCAACGGCAGGATCGGCCGACGCAGTCTCACGAAGTGAGACGACTTTTTCCGAAGGCGAAAGATAAGCTTCTCCTCGGAACCGACGCTCGATAACGTCTCAAACAAACAATCAAAACATCCGATGAGCTTTGGGAGGACGAATTGGAAAAATTCGCTCGAGTTGATCGTCGATACACTTGCGCCGCTTCTCGCTGAGATCAGCGAAACACTTCCACCGGCACTCTGACCGATCATTTCCAATCAGGAGGGACGCATGAAACGTCTTGCAAGGATATTCGCATTCACCATGATCTCGCTTGCGGCGATCAATCAGGCCGCGTCCGCCGACACGCTGGAGAAAATCAAAGCCGCCGGCACGATCCGCATCGCCATTGATCTCAGCGTGCCGCCATGGTCGTTCAAGGACGAGAACCTCAATCCCACGGGGTCGGAGGTCGAGGCGGCCAAGCTGCTGGCATCGGACCTTGGTGTGAAGATGGAGGTCGTCGCAACGAACGGCGCGAACCGCATTCCGTTCCTGCTCTCCAATCGAGCCGACGCCATCATGTCGGCCTTGTCGATCACCGACGAACGCAAGAAGCTGATCGCGTTCTCGCTTCCCTATGCCGGCGCGACGACATTTGTGGCCGCACCGAAGAGCATGGAAATCAGGACCTTCGCCGACCTGTCGGGCAAGCGCATTGCGGTCACGCGCGGGACCACCAACGACGCCGACCTGACCGCGGCGGCGCCCCGCGATGCCCAGATCATCCGCTTCGAAGACGAAGCCACGACCATGACCGCGGTGGTATCGAACCAGGCTGACCTCGTGGCGCAAGTGCCGACCCTGGTCGATCTCATCAACAAGAAGAATCCGGATAAGAATCTCGAACCCAAACTCCCTCTCCGCACCGCTCCCATGGGCGTCGGCATGCGCAAAGAGGACACGGAGCTGAAGCAATGGGTCGACGCGTGGGTCAAAAAGAACATCGCGAACGGGAAACTGCAGGAAATCTTCAGGAAGTTCCAGGGCACGGATCTCCCCAAAGAGGTCGTCGCCGCATCTCAGTGATGTGGTCCCTCACGGTGGAGCAGGCGGAGTTTCATGACATATCAATTCGACTTCGGAGCCGTGCTGGCGTACTGGCCTCTCTTGCTCGAGGGTGTCTGGACGACGCTCCGCCTCACCTTCTTCTCCACCGTGTTCGGGATCCTGATCGGCGCCTTTTGCGCGGTGGTCCGAACCGGCGGACCATCCTGGGCGCGCGCAATCGTCTCGCTTTATGTCGAGTTCATTCGCAATACGCCCCTGCTGGTGCAGTCCTACTTTCTGATCTTTGGCATCGCAAGCCTGGGCATCCGACTGCCGATCCTGGTCGGCGCGACCATCGCCCTGACGGTCAACATCGGCGCTTACACGACCGAGATCGTTCGGGCGGGCATTGACTCGATCCATCGCGGACAGCTCGAAGCGGCGACCTGCCTCGGCCTTTCCCGTGCGCAGACGTATCTGCATGTGGTCATTCGACCTGCCCTTGAGCGCGTCTATCCCGCCCTGTCGAGCCAATATGTGCTGCTGATGCTTGCCTCGAGCATTGTCTCGTCCGTTGGCGTCGAAGAGCTCTTTGGAATGTCAAACCGCATTCAGAGCGAGACATTTCGCAACTTCGAGATCTTCGTCGTGCTTGGAATCATCTACCTGATGCTGGCCGTGCTTGTGCGCGCCGGCTTCACATTGCTGGGGCTCGCGATGTTTCCACGCCGCCGCAAGCTCGGAACTCCTCTTTGAGCGCGGGAAACAGCAAATGAACAGTGCTTTCATCATCTCGTTGCTCAAGGGACTCTGGGGGACCATTGTCCTTAGCTTGCTGACCTTCCTGTTCGGCGGCCTGATCGGTTTCCTCGTCGGGCTCGCCCGCATCTCACCGATTGCCGCGGTCTCGCGCGTGGCGGCTGCCTATATCGAAATCATGCAGGGCCTGCCGCTTCTCGTTCTGATGGGCCTTTGCTTCTACGGCCCGAGCATCTTCGGCTACGATTCCCTGTCGCCGCTCGGGGCTGCCACCTTTGCGCTCACGCTATATGCCAGCGCCTATCTCGGCGAGATCTGGCGTGGATGTATTCAGGCGGTGGCGAAGCCGCAGTGGGAGGCCGCCGAGTGTCTCGGCCTCACCCGCTGGCAGCGCATGACGGCCGTCATCCTGCCGCAGGCGCTGCGGATTGCGATACCCCCGACCGTCGGCTTCATGGTTCAGATCGTGAAGAACACGTCGATTGCTTCGCTGGTCGTCGGCTACGCCGAGCTCTCCTATAACGCCAAGATCATCAACAACGCGACGTTTCAGCCGTTCCTGTATTTCGGGATCGCCGCGCTGATGTACTTCGCGATCTGCTATCCGCTGTCGGTCCAGAGCAGGGCCCTCGAAAGGAAACTCAATGTCGGCCATCGTTGAACTCAAGGACGTCCGCAAGAGCTTCGGCAATCTCGAGGTCCTCAAAGGCGTCACCTTCGAGGTCAACAGGGGCGAGGTCGCTGCGATCATCGGCCAAAGCGGCTCGGGCAAGAGCACGGCGCTTCGCTGCATGGACCGCCTCGAGACGATCCAGGGGGGATCGATGCTGATCTGCGGTCATCAGCTCCACGATGACGGCGTCGACCTGAAGTCGCTGCGCCGTGATGTCGGTATCGTCTTCCAGAGCTACAATCTCTTCCCACACCTGACGGTCGCCCAGAACATCATGCTGGCTCCGCGCATGGTGAAGGGCATCAAGCCGAAAGAAGCGCGCGAGATCGCCGACACGGTGATTTCCAAGGTCGGGCTGCGCGAGAAGATGGATTACTATCCCGAGCAGCTCTCCGGCGGGCAGCAGCAGCGCGTGGCGATCGCCCGCAGCCTCGCCATGGAACCCAAGCTGATGCTGTTCGACGAGGTCACTTCGGCGCTTGACCCGCAGCTCACCGGTGAAGTCCTCCGCGTCATGGAGCAGCTCGCAGCCGACGGAATGACGATGATCCTGGTGACGCATGAGATGGCGTTTGCCCGCAAGGTGGCGGACCGTGTGATCTACATGCGGGACGGCAAGGTCCACGAAATGGGGTCTTCGGACATCCTGCGCACTCCCGCAACGCCCGAACTGGCCACGTTCGTCTCGGAGTCGGCGGAGCACTGACACATAGGCAGTCAACGCCACGTCCATTCCTTGCACCTGCGCAGTACCCCCTGGCCTTCCGATCGCGACGCTCGGAAGAAATTTGGATTTGGGCAACACTTATTCTTTTGACCCTCTTCCAACGGATCGGCATGATGGCTACGCGAGTAACGGGTTTGGCACCCTCCTCTGATCCCCCGTAGAGTGGGCCCTGGGTTGGACTGCATGCCATGGTGCAAGAGCCGCCCATCCGAGTTGAACGTCGGTTGGCGGCGATATTGGCCGCTGACGTTGCGGGCTATTCGCGGCTAATGCACCATGACGAAGAAGCCACGCATGCTAAACTGACAACGCTCCTCGCGGACGGTGTCACGCCCGCAATCTCCACACACGGCGGTCGGATCGTGAAGAATACCGGCGACGGGTTCCTGGCGGAGTTTCCAAGCGCGGTCGAAGCCGTTCGAGCCGCTGTCCAATTCCAAGCCCGCATCGGAGAGCTTACAACCGCCGATCCGGAAGACAGGCGGATAGCTTTCCGTGTCGGCATCAATGTTGGCGACGTGATTATCGAGCCGCACGATGTTTTTGGCGACGATGTAAATATTGCGGCGCGGCTTGAAAGCATCGCCGAACCCGGCGGCATTTGCATTTCGTCCTCTGCCTATGACCACATCCGAGGCAAGATCGGCGCTGAGTTTCTTGACCTGGGTGAGCAAAACCTCAAAAATATTGCCCGCCCGGTCCGCGCCTATGCAGCGGTCGCGCATGGACGCACCCCGATAACACCGGCTGACAGCGTCGGGCCGACCCCGCGTTCGCCGCCTCGTCTTTCCATCGTTGTGCTGCCCTTTGCCAACCTCAGTGGCGATCCCGAGCAGGACTATTTCGTCGATGGAGTGACGGAGAGCCTGACTACGGACTTGTCACGGATCAGCGGCTCATTCGTTATCGGTCGGCACACCGCATTCACGTACAAGGGCAGAGCGGTCGATCTTAAACAGGTCGGCCGCGAGTTAAACGTCCGTTACGCGCTCGAAGGCTCGGTGCAGCGGGGCGGTGATCGGCTTCGGATCAATGTGCAGTTGATCGACACCGAACCCGGCAATCACCTGTGGGCCGAGCGCTTCACTAAGCCAGTCGCGGACCTCTTCGACATACAGGACGAAATCGTATCGCGGCTCGCCAATACACTGAATGCCCAACTCGTTGAGGCCGAAGCGCGACGGGCGGAACGCTCACTGCATCCTGATGTGATGGACCTGTACTTTCAGGGCGTCGCTCGGTTCAACAAGGGGCCGACCCCCGAACACATGGCGCAAGCACGGAGCTTCTTCGAACGTGCCTTGGCTATTGATCCCCAGGGGGTCGGAGCACTGAGCGGCATGGCAATGGTCGATCTGACAATAGGAGCCTACCTACTAACGGATGACCGAGCCGTGCGCTATTCGGCAGCTGAAGAAAATGCGATCAAAGCACTTTCATTAACCCCGGACCATGCAGTGGCTCACTTGATCCTAGGTAACCTCTACATTTCGACAAACCGGGCTACCCAGGGGATTGCCGAGTGCGAGCAGGCGCTAACGCTTGATCGCAATTTGGCTAATGCGCATGGCGTTATCGGGATGGCTAAATACTATCTGGGTCGCGCAGCCGAGACCGAAGGTCATATACTCGACGCTCTCCGTCTTTCTTCCCGCGATATCTTTGCCCACCGGTGGCTGCATTTTGTAGGCGCGGCCAAGGTACAGCTTGGTGCGGACGCAGAAGCCGCCAGTTGGTTCAGGCGAAGCATCGAGGCCAACCGAAATTCTCCTCTCACGCATTTTGGGCTCGCCGCCGCACTAGGTTTGCAGGGCTTCCTTGATGAGGCAAGAACAGTTGCGCGGATTGGACTAGCGCTCAACCCTGGCTTCACCGTCCGCCGCTTGCATGCCTCCAAACCAAGCGACAATCCAACCTTCCTCGCTGGCCGCGAACGCCTGTATACAGGCTTGCGATTGGCTGATGTGCCGGAAGAGTGATGTCCGTAACCAGATAACGCTGCGGAGAAGCTACTATGCGGTTGTCCAAGGTCGCTGCTTTGACGCTTATCGTTGACTGTCTGAGCCTACTGTCCGTGTCTTTGGCGCAGGCCGCTCCCGAATGTTCAGTTTCTGGGACACTGGCGGATTGGGGCGAGAATTCCACCGCCGACATTGACCTCACGTCCGGAGGAAGTTGCCAATTTCCAATCAGAATGCGCGGCACGGTGAGTGGCTCGGACGTCGCTCAAAAGCCGTCACACGGCAAGCTGAAGAGGCTCACCCCGTCAACGTTCGAATACAAAGCGAAGGCCAAATACAAGGGGAGCGATACTTTTGCCATCAAGGCAACGGGTCAGGGGCCGACGGCTTCTGGCACGTCGGTAATCACCGTGCACGCGACGATGAAATAGCGTCCATTGCACGCGCTTGGAGGCGACATGACACATTGGATCGCGGGTGTTGTCGCAACCTTACTGGCAGGTTGTCCCGGCGTCGCGAGCGCGCAGGCGGACTGCACTACGATACCTCGCGGACCGGCGCGCACCGATTGCTACCTCGCTCTAAGTCAGTTCTATCAGGGACAATCCGATCTGGCCGCTGCGAGAGCACGCGCGCAATCAGACGCCGCGTGGTATCGGGCAATTACAGGAATGGACCCTACAAAAGACAAACCGCGTCGTCGGAAATAGGAGGGTACACACGCTGGGCCGATCTTGACACCCCCGCTTGCCACCACGCGCGCTATGTCTCATCCCGTGAAGACAACGAAACGACGCGGGTCACGCAGACTTTGCAGGCCCAAAGCGGGGATCAAATTCAAAGAATATCTTGGATTCAATGAGATATGGGGAAGATGGCGGAGAGAGTGACCGTCGAACACGTCCACGTCCACAGCGGCAGGCAAGCTATCGTAGGCAATGTCCAGGGGGTGGGGTGCTAACTAAATCGGAGGATCAACCCCATGCTCTTGGATATACAAAAGGCGAAGCGTTGCGGAGCGAGAACGCGGACCCGGAAGCCATGCAAGTCGCCGGCAATGGTAAATGCAGGATGCACAGGGGTCCCTCTCCGGGCGCGCCTAAGCGCGCCGGGATTCACTTCCTGCTGGGCCTAATTGCGCAAACCGAAGATTTGTAAGTACGATGGGGCCTGGGCATTTTGCACAGACTGGTCCTGGGCTCGGGCGTCTTGTGCAGGTGGGACCTGTGCCCGTGCAGTTTGCTCCCGCCGGATCTTTTTTTGCGGATTTTGCACGGCCGGTATCTCTGTCCGGGCATGATGGACGGGCCGGACGTGTTGGTGCGTTTGCCTGGACCGAAGCGGTGCTCGGGCATTTTCCGCAACCTGTGCCGGTGCATCTTGAACGGGCTTTACCGGCCTGACCTGTGCCTGCGCATCTTGCTTGGCCGCCCAAGCTTGGAATTGCCTAAACAGGGTTTCAGATGACAGCTCACTATTTCCCGTCTGCCTCTGACGGGTGGCTTCAGACGCGGCAGTAATCTCGTCGCGGCTCGGCGCGTCCTTTGCGGTCGGCGGCAAAGCCTGAGCATCGGCGATAGATTGAATCGTTGGCGTGCTAGGCTGACTCTGACCGGCGGGTTCAGGGACGGCAGCAATTTCGTCGCGGCTCGGCGCATCCTTTGCGGTCGGCGGCAAAGCCTGAGCATCGGCGGTAGATTGAATCGTTGGCGTGCTAGGCTGACTCTGACCGGCGGGTTCAGGGACGGCAGCAATTTCGTCGCGGCTCGGCG